>NZ_JASCXP010000215.1:0-12456 GCF_030010695.1 Nocardia sp. CC201C | reverse complement strand
ACGGCACCGGCGATAGGCGATCAGGTCCGACGCTCGAATTCGGCCGGCCCGCTGGCCATGCTCCTGATCTGTCGAGCCGCCACCGAGAGGGTCGCGAGATCGTGGCCCGGTCCGGTGTGGATCTCGTCCAACATGGCCCGCGCCCGGGCGATCCTGGAGCGGTGCGTCGATTCCCAGTGGGCGATCTTCTCCGCCGCGGACTCGTCGGGTCCGGTGAGATCGAGGACCGTGATGGTCAGCGAACGCAGCGCCGCGTAGATGTCGTCGGAAACGGCCAGCCGGGCCAATGAGGACCAGCGGCCGGCCCGTTCCAGACGCCGCACCTCGTTGAGCAGCTGTTCGATCTTCAGATGATCGTCGAGCACGTAATGGATTTCGGCGACCTCGGAGCGGTCCCGGTGGGTGATCTCCGCGATATCGATGACGTCCAGCAGCGGGAACAGATAGATCAGCCGACCCACCTCGTCGGCCAACTCCGCGGGCGCCCCCAGGTCGATGGCCGTTCGGGCGCGTGAGGTGAGGTCGGCACGGTGGTCGGCGCCGAGCCGATCGGGCACCGTGGCGGCGAGCGCGCGGACCCCCGGCGCGTACCGGTCGATCTCCGCGGTGATGTCGAGCGGCTGCGGCCGATTGCCGAGCAGCCACCGGGAGGCGCGGTCCAGCGTCCGTTTGGTCTCCATCTCCAGCGCGTCCCGGGCCGCCGTCGGCATCTCGGTGGAACGAATGCGATCCCACAGCTCGTGCAGATCGAAGATCCGCACCGCGACCCCGAAGGCCCGCACCGCGTCGGCGGTGTCGGCGCCCGCCTCCTCGGATTGGCGGAACGGGTAGGTGATTCCGCCGAAATCGACGACCTCGTTGGCCAGCACGGTGGCCACGATCTGCCGGCGCAGCGGATGCGCGTCGATGGCGCGGCCGAAGCGTTGGCGTAGCGGTGCCGGGAAGTAGGTGTGCAGCCGATCCGCGAACATCGCGTCGTCCGGCAGCGACCCGGCCAGCAGATCGGCCTTCACGGCGAGTTTCACCTGGGCCATCAGCGTCGCGAGTTCGGGCGAGGTCAGGCCGCGCCCTTCGGCGCCGCGGCGGGCCAGTTCGGCCTCCGAGGGCAGGGCTTCGAGTTCGCGGTCCAGGCCGTGGCCGGTCTCCAGCGCCTGGATCGTGCGGCGGTGCAGGTCCAGCGTTTCCGCCGCGTCCGCGCGGGAGAGGCCCATCAGGAAGTTCTGCGCGATATTGTCGCCCAGGACGAGATCGGACACCTCCTCGGTCATGGAGGCGAGCAGCCGATCACGGTCACCGGCGTCGAGTTCGCCGGCGGCGACCACGCGATCCAGCAGAATCTTGATGTTGACCTCATGGTCGGAGCAGTCCACACCCGCGGAGTTGTCGAGGGCGTCGGTGTTCATCCGGCCGCCGGATCGGCAGAACTCGATCCGGCCCCGTGCGGTGGCGCCCAGGTTGCCGCCCTCGCCGATCACCTTCGCCCGCAACTGGTTTCCGTTCACCCGCACGGCGTCGTTGGATTTGTCGCCGACCTCGGCGTCGGTCTCGTCGGCGGCCTTGATGTAGGTGCCGATACCGCCGTTCCACAGCAGATCGACCGGTGCCAGCAGGATCGCGCGCACCACCTCCGGCGGTGACAGCTCGGTGACGCTGTCGTCCAATCCGAGGGCGATACGCGCCTGCGGACTGATCGGGATGCTCTTGGCGGTGCGGTCCCACACTCCGCCGCCCGCGCTGATCAGCTCGGCGTCGTAGTCGGCCCAGGACGAGCGGGGCAGGGCGAACATCCGCTTGCGCTCGGCGAACGAGCGGGCCGCGTCGGGGTTCGGGTCGAGGAAGATGTGCCGGTGGTCGAAGGCCGCGACGAGCCGGATGTGTTCGGAGAGCAGCATTCCGTTGCCGAAGACGTCGCCGCTCATGTCACCGATGCCGGCCACGGTGAACGGTTCGGTCTGGACGTCGATGTCGAACTCCCGGAAGTGCCGCTTCACGCTCTCCCAGGCGCCCTTGGCCGTGATGCCCATGGCCTTGTGGTCGTAGCCGACCGAGCCGCCGGAGGCGAAGGCGTCGCCGAGCCAGAAGCCGTATCGGTGTGCGACCTCGTTGGCGACGTCGGAGAAGGTCGCCGTCCCCTTGTCGGCGGCCACCACGAGATAGGTGTCGTCGCCGTCGCGGCGCACCACCCGGTCGGGCGCCAGGACCGCGCCGGTGCGATTGTCGATATTGTCGGTGAGGTCGAGCAGGCCGGAGATGAAGGTGCGGTAGCAGGCCACGCCCTCCTCGCGCTGAGCCTGCCGATCCGCGGCCGGGTCACCGGTCGCGGCGGGCGGATTCTTCACCACGAAGCCACCTTTCGCTCCGACCGGAACGATGACCGCGTTCTTGACCGCCTGCGCCTTGGCGAGGCCGAGGATCTCGGTGCGGAAGTCCTCCCGCCGATCCGACCAGCGCAGGCCGCCGCGGGCGACCGCGCCGAAGCGCAGATGCACCCCCTCCACCCGGGGTGAGTAGACGTAGATCTCGTACTGCGGCTTCGGTTTCGGCAGTTCGTCGATGCGTCGCGGGGCGAACTTGAAGGCCAGATAGTCGCGCGACACCCCCGCCTGCGACCGCACCGTGGCCGGTGACCCGCTCATGTAGTAGTTGGTCCGCAGCGTCGCACCGATCAATCCGAGGAAGGCGCGCAGGATCCGGTCGGCGTCCAGGCTGGTGACGGCGTCGATGCGGGCTCGCAACTCGGATTCGATCCGCTCCGCCCGGGCGGGGTCGCTGCGATCGGGGTCGAAGTACGCGCCGAAGAGTTCGACGAAGGCCCGCGCCGCGCCGGGCTGCTGCAGCAGCACCCGCGTGATGTTGCTCTGGCTGTAGGCGAATCCCGCTTGCCGCAGGTATCGCGCGTAGGCGCGCAGGACGGCCACCTCATGCCAGTGCAGTCCGGCACGCAGGACCAGTTCGTTCAGCCCGTCGGTGTCGGCGCGGCCGTACCACATGGCCGCGAATGCCTCGGGGAAGCGTCGCTGGGCATCGGTGACCGCCGCGGACAGGGCGTCGGTGGCGGTGAGTGCGGCGTCGATGGCGCCGTCCAGGGCGGTGTCCAGCAGTTCTCGCGGTGCGTGCAGGTTGAACCGGTAGATCCAGCGCGGCCGGGAGTCCGGCAGTTCGATCGGATAGGGCCGCTCGTCGTGCACGTCGACGCCGAGGCTGTGCAGGATCGGCAGCACTCGGCTCAGCGATACGCCCGCGCCGCTCACGTAGAGCGCGAACTGCCAGTCGTCGACCGCGGCGTCGGCCGCCCGGGACAGGTGCATATCGATCGCGTTGTCACCGAGCTCCTCGAGTCGCTGGATATCGGCCAGCGCGTGACTCGGGGTGAAGCTCTCCCTGTAGCCGTCGGGGAAGCTGTCGGCGTACCGCTTGGCGGTCCTGGAGTCCACGGCGGCCGTGGCCGCCGCCTCGGCAACCAGCCGATCGGCCCAGGTGTGGGTGGTGGCGAAGAGCAGATCCTGCAGATGCTGCCGTCGCGCCTCGGAGAGGTCCGCGGGTGCCGCGTACTTGCCGCGGTGCACCGTGAAATAGATGTTGACGAGCTCGGATTCGGTGGCTCGCGCGGAGTAGGCGATATGGTCGCCGCCGAATTCGGACAGCAGAATCTGCTGCATCCGCTGGCGCACGGCCGTGTTGTATCGGTCCATCGGCAGATAGACCAGACACGACACCGTCCTACCGCGCGGATCGGGCCGCAGAAACAGCCGGACCTGTCGTCGTTGACCGAGGGTGAGCACCGCGGACGTGGTATCGAAGAGTCGCCGGGTGTCCGAGGAGAACAGTTCCACGCGCGGGAAGGACTGCATCACCTCCAGCATCGATCGGCCGGAGAACGAATTGAGTTCGAACCCGGCCCATTCGACGACCTGGCGCACCCGGTGTTCGATCACCGGAATGTCCAGGATGTTCTCGTGCAGTGCGGAAATGGTGAAGGTCCCGACGAACAGCTGCTCGCCCACCACCCGGCCGTCGGTGTCGTATTCGGCGATGCCGATGAGATAGGGATTGATCCAGCCCGGCGCCGCTGATTCGATCGCCCCCGGAGCCAGCCGCAGCAGGCCACGTTCCGGTCCGGGGGTGGGAACATCGATTTTGGTCGCCGATCCGGCGCCGAGTATGCCGAGCCCGGTGCCCGGGACCGGTCGCATGGTGGCGGGAGCTTCGGGGTCCGCGCTCTCGGGGACGGCGTATCGGGCGTAGCCGAGCAGGACGAAGCGGTCGTCGGCGAGCCAGCGCAACAGCCGCGCGCACTCGCGCGCCTCCACCGGGTCGGCCCCGCTGTACGGGGGAGCGTCCGCGTGCAGCTGATCGGCGAGGAAGGACTGCCTGCGCTGCATGGCGACGGTGCTGTCCGCGATCTGGCGCAGGTCGGCGAGCAGGGGCGGCAGGACGGCCGCGATCGTCGCCAGTACGCCGTTCGCGGTCGCGGGGCTCAGCTGGATGTGTATCCAGGACTCGCGGGTCGTCCCGCCGACGGGCTGCGTCGCCGTGCTGTCGCCCTCGTACGGTGCCAGCGAGAGCAGCCGTCCGCTCGGATCGCGAACCACCTCGAAGATCGGATGGATGACATCGGTGACGGTGGCGCCGAGCCGCCGCAGCGTCGAGACCAGCGACTCGACCAGCAGGGGCATATCGGAATTGACCACCTGGACGGCAGGTCCGATGCCGTTCGGCTCGTCCGGGTGATACACGCGGGTGCTGGCGGTTCCGGCAGTCCGGGTCGCGGCGAGGGCCAAGTGCCGGCGGAAGATGCTTTCGGATTCGCCGGGGCCGGAAAGTGCGGCACCGGAACGCACTTGACGGAAGTACGCCATCTGCAGCGACGTCGGATCACCACCGGCGGAATCGGGAAGTGCGGTGCGCGTGGGCAGTTCGGTTTCGGAGGTCGTGGTAGTGGCTGATCGGCGTTGCGTGGGCCGCATGGTCAACGCACGCCTTCCCGATGGCTCGACATGATGTGAGCTCCTGACTGTGGATCGCTTGAGATTACCTAGTCGATGTACCGCTAAATAACGGTACGATACGGTACGCTACACCTGCGTGTCAGCCGGTGGCAAGGAGCCGCAAACCCCGGGCGTCGGACGTCACGTTGCTCATGACCGGTGTGCGGGAGGGTTGCGCTGTGTGATCTTCGGAGTTCAAAGCCTCGGTTTAGCTGATCGCTGTCGGACACGTGTTCTAGGTTCAACTCATGAAGCCTCGACGGCATTGGTGGCCGCTGGAATCGGGTGGAACCGGGAACATTCTGGCTCGGCGGGCTGTTGCCCCCGAGACTATGGGCTCGACAATCGTCGTTTCGCTGCGGTGGGCTCGTCTGCGGTGGTGAGCGGCCATGTGGTGGCGATGCATGTTTCAGATCGGCATATTTCAGCTTGGTAACCGTCTCTTTTCGGCGTGCCGCTGGCTATCGTGCCATCAGGTAGGTTCACACGGGTGCGGTACCGGTCAGCCAGCAGTAGAGCAAGCGATAAGGCAACTGAGGAACCGATGACGGAATCAGCTCGGGCGATACCGTGGGTGACGGTGGAGACATTGACTCCCGACACTATGTCGGTCGCGACCGTGGGTGGCGAGCAGCGCGCCTTCGCGAGCGTGCGCCGCGTGCTGCAGCGAGTGCTCACCAGAACACCTGCCGTGTACGACAGCATCACCACTCGCGGAATCATCGACGTCGTCCGAGCCGCCCGCGGGCAGGCGCGGCAGACCGATCTGGAGGTGCCGACGGCCGCCGGCCAGCACCTGGTTCGGGCTCGGCCGGTGCTCGGACCCACCGGTGGAGTGCATGCGGTGCAGTTGTGGATCGGTCCCGCCGGTGCGGTCACCCCGCCACCCCCGGCGGTGGGCGCGGTCTGGGACCTCGACAGCCAGACGGTGCACCAGCCCGGTGCGATGACCACCCTGCGCGGAGTGTCGGCCGACGAACATGTGCCCACGATGTCCGTCACGGAGCTGTTCCATCGGGCCGCCGCGTTCGATCGCCACGGTGAGGTGCTCGATCTCCTGTACGACCCGGGTCCCGAGGACAAACTGCAATTCGACGTGGACATCGGCCCCCTGGCCGGCCGTTCCGCGGGACCGCTGGGTCGGTGGCGGGTCGCGGCTCGTCCCCGGGGTCGCGGCACGTGGCTGCTGATCGAGGACATCAGGGAGCAGTCGGCGCCGCCGGCCTGGCCCACGCTGGAACAGGTCGGCCTACGGGAAGCGCACCGGCGGGCCGGAACTCACCTCGCCGTCGTACAACTCGAGCACACCTCGATCTCACACTGGTTGACGGATCCGGCGCCCTGGGTGCGGTGGGAGTTCCTGTATCGCCCCGTGGATGTGTTTCATCCCGACGACCGCGATCGACTGGTCGCGGTGCGGGACGGTATCCGAGCCGGGGAGACCGCCGAGGTGACGGTGCGGACACTCGGCTACTCCGGCGACTATCTCTCGACGCGGTTGCGGCTCTACCCGTATCCCGGCTACTCCCGCAGCCAGCTCGTGATCGGTGAATTACGTCTGGCCGACGATCGCTGTGACAGTCCGTCCAGTCGCGCGGGGCCGTGCCGACTGCCCGAGCCGCTCGGATACGACGACCACTTGCGCCGGCACATCTCCAGGCGGGACCGGTTCGATCGAGCGTCGTAATCGGCTCCCCAGCGGTGGGAACAACGCCACGGCTCGGACTTCGGTGTCTCATTACGCTCTGACGGGTGAGGAAAGCAGCGGACGCGCGGGTGGATTCGGGGGATGCGTTGCTACGCCGCATGATCGCCCGACGCCGTCGCGACAACGTGATCTTCACCGTGCTGGCCGGGCTCGCGATACTCGGCGGCGGGCACGCGGTCCTGAGCCTGTTCTCCGAAGCGCCGCCCGGCCCGTCGGACGAAACGACGGTGGCGATCGTGGGCAATGCCCAACTAGCCGGATCCTTCGCGCAGGAATTCGTGGTCGCCTATCTGGGTGCGACGGCCGGGGACCAGGACCGGATCGCCGATTTCATCGGGGGCGGCGAGTCGATCGGGCTGCCCGCGACCGCTCGGCAGGTCTCCGATCCCGCCGTGGTATCCGTGCGCCGGACCAGGGCTTCGACTCCGATCGAGATCTGGTCGGTGACGGTATCGGTCCGTCCCGAGACCGCAACGAGGACCGCGGGCGGGAAACAGACCTCCGCCGCTCCGATGCCGCAGTACTACCGCGTGGGGGTCGCGGTGAATCACGGTCGGCTGCGCGCACTCTCGCGGCCGTGGCTGGTCGCGCCGCCCGCCGAAGGGCAGGACCTGCTCACGGTGTACTCCTCGCCCTGCGGTGAGGAGTCGCCGCTCGCCCACGTCGCCGCCGGCTTCCTCGAGGTCTTCCTCACCGGCTCCGGCGACGTGACCCGGTACACCAGCCACGATTCCGATATCACCGCCCTGCGACCCGCGCCGTTCGCCGAACTCGAGTCGGTCTCGGTGTCGGCTCAGGACTCCGGCTGCGGAACCACCGGAACGAGCGCGCGCGTGCTGGCGACGGTGACCCCGGCGGTCGGCGACGACACCCTGGCGCCGCTGGACTACCCGCTGACGATGGTGCGCGTCGAGGAGCAGTGGCAGGTGCAGACCATCGATTCCATTCCGGCACTGCCGGATCCGATCACCGTCGTAGCCGGCGGCGTGGCCCCGAACACGCCGCGGAGTTCGGCGTCGACCACCGCGCCGTCGCCGTCGGTCACCGTACCGCCGGCGACGCAGAACTGACGGGAGCGACCATGGGTAGCAGTCTCACCAATATGTTGTACGGCATATTGCTGTTCGTTCGCTGGGCCGGCCTCATCCTGATCGCGATCGTGGGTATCGGTGTGCTGATCAGCGAGGCCGTCAAGGAGCGCCTCTCGCCGGGGAAGGTCCTGGCCGTCGCAGGCTCGGCGATCCTGGCCGGAGTCCTGATCTGGGTACTGCCCACGCTCATCAACTATTCGCGTGCCGAGGTCGGTACCGTCATTCCCGATCGGCCCGTCGGAGGGTACTGATGGCCGAGGTCATCCGCGTCTTCACGCCGATCAAGCGCGTGCCCACCGTGATCGGCAAGGCACAGAACGGGCAGAAGATCCCCTTCGGGCCGTATACGCTGCCGCAGGTCGCCGCGGGCGTCGCGCTCATGCTCGTCACCTCGATCGCCGCCATGTCGATTCCGGGAAATCCCGCGGTGGTCTTCATCCTCGGCCTGGTACTCACCGTGATCGTGGTGTTCGCACTCGGTCTGGTGCCGGACACCGGGGTGCGGCTGACCTCCCGGGTGCTGTGGTTCGGTCGGCTGATCCTGATCCGGAAACCGGTGTCCGCCTCCGGAATGCCGGTCAGCCCGGACTCGGCCCGCTACTCGGTGTACATCGAGGACTCCGTCGTCGTCATCCTGCCCGACCTCGACGGGGTACCGCGACCGGAGCCGCCGGCCCGCGCGCTGACGAGCGGAATACTCGAACTGGCCGCCGGGCGGACCGCCGATCCGACCCGGGATGAACCTCGGAACGAACAATGATGGCATCCGGGCGCGATATCCAGCCGACCGCGGCGATCCGCGGGAACCTGCAGTTCACTCACGCCGGCCTGGTCACGGCGACCTACTTCATCGAGCCGCTCGGATACGGCCTGCGCTCGCCGCGCGACAAATACGACGTGAAGCTGGCGCACCACGCCCTGATCACGAATGTGCCCAATGGGTCGCTGCTGCTCGGCATCCAGGCTCGGCTCGAAACCCTCGATGTGCTGCGGAAGATGGTCGAGGGCGTCGACCTCGACGAGTGCGAGGACTACGCCGCCGAGGTCGTCGCCTCCTACGAGCGCATCCAGGCGATCGTGCCGCAGACCCGGATCTATCTGCTGTCCATCCCGGTGGGCTCCACCTCGACCGGGATATCGTCGCTGGCCGGATTGTGGCGTGGCAACAGCTCCGTCGATGTCGCCGCCGTCTCGCGGACCGAACTGGCCACCTACGACGAAGAGGCGAACAAGATCCTGTCCCGGATCGGCGGCGACTTCCGGCCGACCCCGGTCCCGGCCGCGCTGTTCCAATGGCTGTGGGAGCACTACCTGTCCCGCGGCGCGGTCGGGGACCCGGCCGCACCCACCCGGGTCGGGGTGCTCGAGGACGCCACCGCGGCGGTATTCCGTTCCGCCGCACTGGATGAGGGCGCGCAGGCCGACAACACCCGGCGGTTCCGGCCGTCCTTCACCCCGGTGATCAAGGTGGTACAGCCGGACAGCCCGGACCGCCCGTCCTATCAATCGGTGCTGACGCCGCGCTCATTTCCCTACGGCGGCATGACTTTTCCGGGGGGCAGCGAATTCCTCGCCATGCTCGACGGTCTCGGCGACGTGACCGTCGACTGGGGCATGCGGGTGTCCACCAGATCCGCCGACGAGGTATTGCAGAACAACGAACTCGGCCTCCGACGGCTCGGCGAACAGATGGAACAGCGCGACACCGAGGTCTCCTTCGCCCAGAACACCTTGATGTCGAAGGCACAGCTGCTCAACGAGTACAACCAACACTTCGAGGTGAACGGCGGCGAGTCGGAGGTGTCGTTCACGACCGTCATCGCGGTGGGTGGCCACACTCGGGAGGCGACACTGGACGCGGTCAACGCACTCAAGCGCCGCTACAAGCGTTTTCAGGTCGAACTGACAGCGCCGGTGGGCGCGCAGGTGGACCTGTGGTCGATGCTCATCCCGGGCAGTCCCGTGCGCCGGGCCTACGAGGATTTCGCCCATATCGTCCCCTCCGACATGTGGGCGGGTTTCGTCCCGTTCACCTCCAGTGACATCGGTGACGACAGCGGCCCGGTGATCGGGATCAACCTGCTCTCCGGGCAATACGAGCCCATCCACTTCGGGATCATGGAGGCGGCGCTGCACGACCTGTCCGCGTCGTTCGCGGTGACCGGGGAACTCGGCTCGGGCAAGTCGTTCTTCCTCAAGCTCATGGCGGTGCTCGTCCACGACATGGGCGGTCAGTTCCTGGCCATCGACCGCAGCCAGGTGGGGGAGTGGGCGCATTTCGCCGCCGCCATCGACGATGCGGTGGTGATCGATCTGACCACCCCGACGGTGTCGCTGGATCCGTTGCGGCTCTTCGACGCCCGGGTGGCCGGTGAGCGAGCGCTCGACTCACTGCTGCCGATGCTCGACCTGTCGCCGACGGCGAGCGCCGGCGCGGTGGTCAGCAATATGCTCACCGAGAAGGGGCGCGCCGAGCACGGCATCCACTCCATGCTGGATCTGGTGCGGGCCGCGCACCGGCTGCGGGACGAGCCGGGTTCGGGCCCGGAATACGCCGATCTGGCGGCTCGGCTCGGCGCCGTCGTCGACCGGGTCCCGGTGCTGTTCGATCCGACACTGAAACCGTTGCGACTGACCGCGGCGGCGACCGTCGTGCGCAGCCACGGCCTGGCGCTGCCCACCGCCGAGGAGCTCACCACACCGCATCTGTACCACCGGCTGCCGCTGACCAAGCGGCTCGGTACCGCGCTCTACGAACTCGTCGGGGTCGCCGCGCGGGAGGCGTTCCTGACCGACAACGGCAGATTCGGCCTGCTGGTCGGGGACGAAGCTCACCACTTCACCCAGACGCAGGTGGGCGCCGCGGTCACCTCGGACTTCAGCCGCGACGGGCGTAAACATCTGGCCGCCATCGGGTTGGCCTCGCACGACCCCGCCACCGACTTCCAGGGCGCGGCGCACAATCTGATCCCGAACCGCTTCGTCTTCCGGCAACGGGACGAGACGCTGGCCCGCAACAGCCTGGAATGGCTCGGCGTCGACCTCGACGAAGCGCCGTACCTGTTGCAGATCCTGCGGGAGGAGACGTCTCCGCCGGTCGGCCAGGGTCGGCAGGTTCCCCCGGAACGGCGCGGTGAGATGTTCATGCGCGACGCGCTGAGCCGGATCGGCCGGGGCAAGATCCTCGGTCCCGCCCGCGGCGACCGGGCCGAGGCCATCACCAGCACGCCGACGGTGTCCGGCCAGTCCGCGTCGCTGGAGCGCCAGTCCGCGTCGCTGGAGCGCCGGGACGCGCGATGAGTACCGGCCGGCGTCGGGATATGGCCTGGGAGTTGGCCTTCTGGGATAGTGAGCGCTGGCGACCCCGCGCGGTCGCCCGGCGGTTCCGCGGTTGGCTGGCCGGTTCGCCGTGGCGTCGCCGGACAGCGTGGGCGCTGTTCGTGGCCTTCGTGACGCTCGTGCTGCCCGCCCTGCTCGGCGCGGTGGCCGTCGCCCAAACGGGCACTCTCGCACAGGGAACCGCCAACAGCGGCCTGAGCTGGATGGATGTGCGTGACTCGGATGGTGTTCTGCTCTCGGACTACCGTTTCGTCACCGATCACGGCAGCGTGCTCGAACCGGGCAAGACCGCACTGGCGCTGGTTCTGGAGCTCGAGTTCGCGGGCTACATGGTGCTGGTCACGACCGCCATCTGGCTGATCGGCTTCGCGCTGAGCTTCGGCTGGCTCGATATGTTCGCCCAGGCGCTGACCGGCGTGGCCGACGCCCTGACCGGCCAGATCGCGACCCCCATCCTACTGGTCACCGCGGCGACCATCGGTGCGTTCTTCGTCGGTTACTTCATCGTCCGCGGCTACCACGCCAAGGCGACGATGCAGGTGGTGACGATGCTGGCGGTGGGCGTGTTCGGGCCGCTGTTCCTCGCGGAGCCGCTGGCGGATGTGCTGGCCTCCGACGGTCTGCTCGCCAAGGGCCGCGACATCGGCATCTCGGTGGCGGCGGGACTGAACGGCCACCTCAACCCGAATCCGGGCGTCCTGGTGCAGACGATGCAGGGGGACCTCGCCGACAGCTTCGCCCGGAAGCCGCTCCAGGTGTGGAACTTCGGGCATGTGATCGACGATCGGATGTCCTGTCGCGCGCAATGGACTTCGGGGATGCGTGCCGGTGACTCGGGGCAGGTGAAGGAGGGGCTGGAGGCGTGCAACGACACCTATGCCCGTGCGGCGGCGGACAATCCGAGCGCCGGGCAGATCGGCACCGGACTGCTGCTGCTGATCTGCGGGACCGTCCTGCTGTTGTTCGCGGTGTACCTGGGCCTCAAGGTGATGAAGTCGGCGCTCGACACCATCTATCACGGATTCATGGCCATCTTCGGGTTCGCCGCAGGCGGATTCGTGTACGGCCCGACGCAGACCTTTCTGATCCGGAATCTCGTCCACTCCGTGATGGCGGCGGCGCAGATGGCCGTGTTCACCATCTTTCTCGGTGTCTATGTGCTGTTCCTGGCCAATGTGTTCGATCAGGCCAGGGGACAGGTGATGGCGGTGTTCGTGATCGGTGCGATCGTCGAACTCGTGGCCTTCAGCCAGCTGCGCCGGTTGAGCAAGAATCTCCGCAAGGGCAACGACTGGGTGGCGAACCGCTTCGCGCTCGCGACCCAGGGCCA
>NZ_JASCXP010000214.1:0-12529 GCF_030010695.1 Nocardia sp. CC201C | reverse complement strand
ACGCCTGGCGCCCGGCACCGAGCGGGCCGGTCGGGTACCGGTCCGCTCGGCACCTGGTGTCGAGCACGCCGTTCGCAGGCGGTGGCGTGAGCCGGCCGGAGCGCGCCAGGCTGCTCGGTACCCGCCGGTTCAGTCCTTGACCAGCAGGGGCGCGGCCGTCACCGCTGCCTCCGTCTCGTCCCGGGCGTGCTCGCCCGTCCCGTCCGGGGCGGGTGCCCGGTTCGGGAGCAGGATCGCCGTCACGATGACGAGTACCGACAGGGCCGCGGACACGGCGAAGGCCAGGCGCATGCCGTCGAGCTGGGCGGTCACCGGTTCGGTGCCGGTCTCCACGAGCTGGGTCATGCGCGCGGACATGACCGTCACCACCAGGGCGGTGCCGAACGCGGCCGCGACCTGCTGCAGCGTGCCCAGCATGGAGCTGCCGTGCGAATACAGGTGCGGCGGCAGCGCACCCAGGCCCAGCGTGAACACCGGAGTGAACAGGCCCGCGAGCGAGATCATCAGCAGGATGTGCAGGGCCAGCAGCTGCCAGTACGGCATGGACATGGAGATCTGGGTGAAACCGGCCAGCGCCACGGTGACGCCGACAGCGCCGGGAATCACCAGCGGTCGCCCGCCGAAGCGGTCGAAGAGGCGGCCGACCGTCGGACCCAGCAGCCCCATGGCCAGGCCGCCGGGCATGACCAGCAGACCCGTCTCCAGCGGCGACAGGTGGCGCAGGTTCTGCAGGTACAGCGGCAGCAGGATCATCGAGCCGAGCATGGCCAGGAAGGCCACCGACATGAGGATGAGCGCCTTGGTGTAGGTGCCCGACAACAGGATTCGCAGATCCAGCAGCGGCACCCCGGAACGCTGCAGCCGCAGCTGCCGGAACGCGAACACCGCGATGAGCGCCAGTCCGGCGGCGACCAGCAGGGCCGGAACCGCGACGTGATCGGTCTCGAACTTGCTCAGGCCGTACACCAGGCCGCCGAAGCCGAAGGCCGCGAACGCCACACTGAGCCAGTCGATATCGCCGGTCTGCGGCTCCCCGATATTGTCCAGGCGACGCAGGCCCAACCAGGTGACCGTACCGGCGATCGGCAGCACCAGCACGAAGAGCCAACGCCACGAACCGGCTTGGAGCACCAGCCCGGAAATGACCGGACCCATGGCGGGAGCCACCGAGATGGCCAGGGTGACATTGCCCATGACCCGGCCGCGATCCTGTTCGGGGACCACCGTCATGAGCGTGGTCATCAGCAGCGGCATCATGACCGCGGTGCCACCGGCCTGGATGACGCGGCCCACCAGCAGCACCGCGAAGGTCGGCGCGACGGCGGAGAGGGCGGTACCCGCGAGGAAGACGCCCATGGCGATGGCGTACGCCTGCCGGGTGCTCACCCGCTGCAGGAACCAGCCCGTCACGGGGATGACCGCAGCCATGGTGAGCATGAACGCGGTGGACACCCACTGCGCCGCGCGCTCGGTGACGTCGAGATCGTGCATGAGGCGCGGAATCGCGTTGATCATGATGGTCTCGTTCAGGATCACCACGAAGGTCGCGAGCACCAGCAGCCGGATGACCGTCGGCGTCCTACCCCCCGTCGGGGCCGGTCCGCGCGACGGCGGTGCGGATATGTCGGCGGGCATACGGGTACCTCCGGGCGTTCGTGAGCGAAAGACGGTGCGGCCGGATGTCGAGACGGCGTCGTCCGGGCGCTACGCCTGATCAGACGAGAACAGTCGGCACAACTCATCGGCCGGGCGTCAGTATTCCTGCCAGCACCGCGACGATTCATCCGATTATTCGTGTCCGCGACTCCGCTCGCGCCGCGAAATTCACTGATTACCAGGCGTTTTCGCAAGCGCGACCGGCACTGTGACCCTGGTCACGCCGCTGTGGAATTTCAGGCGGACGGCGTTCGCGACAGGAATTCCACCACTGCCTCGAAGGCGTCGTCCACGCGGGCGCGATCCCCGGTGGTGATCAGATCCAATTGCAGTCCGCGCACCTGCGCCAGGATCAGGGTGGCGGTCCGGGAGATGCTGTCCGGCGGCCAGCCGTACCGCGCCAGCTGGCGTTCGATCACCGTCAGCCAGTCGGTGACCAGCCGGGCGTCGGGATGGTTCGGTGTGCGCGCGGCGGTGGCGACCAATTCGAACAGGACCAGGAATTGTCGCTGTTCGCGCGGCTGGCACAGATGCCGCCACGCCGCCCGCAGCAGGTCGACCGCCGACTCGACGCGCAGGATCTCCGCGGAGAGGATGCGCTGTTCGAAATCGGCGCGGATATGTTCGAGCACCTCCGCCAGCAGGGCGTCCTTGGTGGCGAAATGTCGAATGAGGGTGGCGTGGCTGACGCCGACGGCCTGCGCGGCCCGACGCAGCGTGAGGTCGCGTACGCCATTGTCGAGGACGTACTCGGTGGCGGCGGCGAGCAGCTCCGGGCGGCGATGCTGAAACCGCAGCGTCCGGCCGTCGATCCTCTTCTCGCTCATCGCGGGCAGCCTATCGGTTTCCACCATGAGCAAATTTTACCGTTCCAAGTGGTTACGTAACCGGTTGGTACGCCTACTATCGACGGGGGAGGCCCGGGACGGCCCTCGGAAGGAGACGAGTATGCGATTCGACGAATACCGCGCCCACGACGCGGTCGGCCTGGCCGCCCTGGTCGAGCGCGGGGAGATACACCCGACCGAGCTGCTGGAGTTGGCGCTCGACCGCTGCGCCGCGATCGATCCGGTGATCAACGCCGTGAGCCTGCTGATGGAACGCACCGGCCGAGAGCGCGCCGCCGGTCCGCTCGACGGCACGCTGGCCGGAGTGCCGTTCCTCATCAAGGACCTCGGGCAGGACTACGCCGGGTACCCCACCTCCGGCGGTACCGGACCGCTGCGCAAGGTCAGCGCCGAACGGCACAGCACGGTCGTACAGCGCTGGCTCGACGCCGGTCTCGTCATCTTCGGCAAGACCACCACCTCGGAATTCGGCAGCAAGGCTGTCGTGGAGACCCGCACCTTCGGGTCCACCCGCAATCCGTGGGACCCCACCCGCACCCCCGGCGGCTCCTCCGGCGGCTCGGCGGCGGCAGTGGCGGCGGGCATCGTCCCGGTCGCCGGGGCCAGCGACGGCGGTGGTTCGATCCGCATCCCCGCCGCCTGCACCGGACTGTTCGGGCTCAAGGCGGGTCGCGGGCTCATCTCCAGCGGACCGCTCTACGGAGACCTGCTGTTCGGCGCGGTCACCGACGGCGTCGTAGCGCGCAGCGTGCGTGATTCGGCGGTCATGCTCGACATCCTGAGCCAGCCCGATCCCGGTGCGCCCTACCCGGTGGCGCGACCCGATCGGCCCTACCGCGACGCGGTCGCCGAACCGCCACGCCGCCTGCGCATCGGCTACACCTGCGAATCGCCTACGGGCTCACCGGTAGACGCCGAGGCGGTGCGCGCCGTGGAGGACGCCGCACGCCTGCTGGAGAGTCTGGGGCACACCGTCGAACCGGCCGCGCCCGCCATCGACGGCACGCGAATGGCCATGGACTTCATGACCGTTTGGACCGCCATGGCCGCCGCGGAACTGGCGGTCGCGTGCGAGGTGAGCGGGGCGTCCCCGACGGAGTTCGATATCGACACCCAGGTGCTCGCCGCCGTCGGCCGCGCTGTCACCGGTCCGGAACTCATGGCGGCACACGCGCGCTGGAACACCTATACCCGCGCTCTCGCTGCCTTCCACGACACCCACGACCTGTTGCTCACCCCCACCCTGGCCGCGCCGCCGCTGCGGATCGGGCAGTACCGCACGCCCGCGCTCGCCGATACGGTGCTGCCGCCGCTGTTGCGCCTCGGTGCGGGAAAGCTGCTCTCCCGCACCGATTTCTATGTCGATCTGGTGACCTCGAACCTGTCCGCGGTGCCGTTCACGCAGCTGGCCAATATCACCGGCCGCCCCGCCATGAGCGTGCCCACGCATTGGACGGAAACCGGCGTACCGCTGGGTGTCCAATTCGTCGGACCCTCGGGGGCCGAATATCTGCTTCTCCAGCTGGCGGCCGAAATCGAAACCGCCCGACCGTGGTTCGACCGGCACCCGGACGCTCTCGGTGTGGTGGCCGCGGATTAGCCGCGCGCGCTCACCGGCGCTGGACCGGATCCTCGCGCTCGAGATCGGGAACGACGGTGTGCGGGAAGACATATCGGCGCATGGCCCACCAGCGGAACACCGTGGCGAGCAGGGTGCCGATAATCGAGGCGCTGATGAAATCGGCGATGTTCTCCACCAGCAGGGAGACGTGCGGGGTGCGCAGCTGGAACACATAGCTGGACACCGCCAGCGGCAACTGGTTGATCACCATGCCGATGCCGGCCACCAGGAAGAACAGCGCCGCCTCGTGGCGGCGCTCCCGGCCGCCCCGCGCGGTGAAGGCCCATTCGCGGTTGAGGATGTAGGACAGCACGGTGGCGAGCAGCACCGCGATCACATTCGCGGTGACCGGCTTCTCCTGTAGGACGGTCCACTTCAGGCCGAAGAACAGCACGACCGTGGTGACGAAGGCGATCCCGCCGACGGTCAGGAATTTCAGCAGCTCCGCGTGGCGAACGAACAGCGACAGCATTCGGCTCGGCACGCGTGCGACGACAGCCTGGACCAGGAACACGCCGCCAGGCTAGCCGACGATCCGCGCGGTCGCTCGGCCGATGCCGATCCGCCGGGGTCGATTCGATGCGGGGACGCCGACCGCCGGGAGCTGAGTCATCGTGAGACGGCAGCGCGGTACTGAAACCTGTTCTAGACAGAATGCTCAATATGTCTTACCGTCGATTCATGAGTTCAATGGCGTCTCAGGAAGTCCGATTCGAACTGATGTCGGGGGAGAGCTGGCGCGATCCCTGGCCGATGTACGCCGCACTGCGGGAACACGATCCCGTGCACCGGGTGCGCTCGGCGGGGCGCGCCTCGGAGGACTTCTACGTGCTCTCGCGGCACGCGGATGTGTACGCGGCGGCCCGCGACCCGGAGACCTACTCGTCCGCCTCCGGACTGACCGTGGACTATATGAACCTCGAGGCGGCGGGCATTCCGATCAAGCCGTTCGTCTTCATGGATCCACCCGAGCACACCGACTTCCGGCGCCGCGTCGCGGGCGGATTCACACCGCGCCAGGTCAATTCGGTGGAGCCCGCGGTGCGGGCGTTCGTGGTGGAACGGATCGAGCGGCTGCGCGCGGCCGGATTCGGGGATATCGTCGCCGAACTGTTCAAACCGCTGCCGACCATGGTGGTCGCCCACTATCTCGGTGTGCCGGAGGCGGATCGGGAGAAGTTCGACGAGTGGACCCACGCCATCGTCGGCGGCGCGGTGGACGGCGCGAAGCTCACCGCGGGTGCCGAAATGCCCTCGGCGCTGGGTGAAATGGTGGGCTACTTCGCCGAACTCATCGCCCGCCGCCGCAGCCGACCCGAGGACGACACCATCTCACACCTGCTGGCCTCCGGGCTGGGTGCGGAGGGCGACGACGAAGGCATGCTCGCGATTCTCGGCTTCGCCTTCACCATGATCACCGGCGGCAACGACACCACCACCGGCAACCTCGGCGGGGCCGTACAACTGCTGCACCGGTATCCCGAACAGCGCGCACGACTGGCGGCGAATCCCGGGCTCATTCCCGACGCGGTGGAGGAATTCCTCCGGATGACCTCGCCCGTACAGGGTTTGGCCCGCACCACCACCCGGGACGTCGAACTGCACGACACCACCATTCCGGCCGGACGGAAAGTGCTGCTGCTCTACGCGTCCGCCAATCACGACGAGCGTGAATTCGGGCCCACCGCGGGCGAACTCGACATCCACCGGCAGCCCAAACGCATTCTGACCTTCAGCCACGGCCACCACCACTGCCTCGGCGCGGCCGCCGCGCGCATGCAGGCCCGGGTCGCGCTCGAGGAACTGCTGGCGCGCTGCCCGGAGTTCCGCGTCGACCTGGACGGGGTGCGGTGGTCGGATGGGAATTACGTGCGCTGGCCGGTCAGCGTGCCGTTCCGCGCGGCGTGACCGGGCGGTGCCCATGAGCGATCGCATACCCTCGGCGGCTATGGCGAAGGACAAGCGTGGAGGTCGGGACTGGCTGGCGGAGCAGCGGGCCGATCTGGCGGCCGAGCGCATACTCGACGCCGCGGCGCGACTGTTCGCCGAACGGGGGCCGGGGGCCGTGGGCATGGGGGACATCGCCACGGCGGCCGGATGCTCGCGAGCCACCCTGTACCGGTACTTCGAGAATCGGCAGGCGGTGCGCCTGGCCTTCGTGCACCGGGAGGCGCGCCGGATCGCCGCGCGGGTGTTCGCGCAGGTGAAGACGGTCGAGGACGCACCCGAACGGGTCGTCACCGCCATGCTGACGGCGGTGCGGGAGGTGCGGTCGGATCCGGTGCTGATGGCGTGGTTCCGGCCCGGGGAGTCCGGTTCCACCGGTCGGATCAGCCAGGATTCCGAGGTGATCGAGGTCATCGCCGGTGGGCTGTTCGCGACCTCGGTCGTCGACCGCGAGGAGCGTGGGCGCTTGGCGCGCTGGCTGACCCGGGTGATCGTGTCGCTGTTGGCCGCGCCCGGCCGGGACGAGGCCGATGAGCGGGCCATGCTCGAGGAATTCGTGGCCCCGCTGGTGAGTCGCGCGGGCGTGGGGCATTAGGGTCGCCCTCCGTGTCCGATTTCGAATCGCTCGATCAGGTCCGTGCTCGCATCGACGCGCTCGACGGGGAACTGATCGGGTTGCTCGCCGAACGTCAGCGGCTGGTGCGAGCCGCCGCGCGTTTCAAAACCGACGAACAGGCCGTGCGCGCGCCCGACCGGGTGGAGCGGGTGGTGGGGTTGGCGCGGGAGCGGGCGCGGGCGGGTGGTCTCGCACCCGAGGTCGCGGAGGCGGTGTGGCGGGCCATGATCGGGGCGTTCATCGAGTTGGAGCTCGGGGAGCATGCGGAGATCGCCGGGCACGCCCGGGGCATGGAGTAGGTACTCGGTTGGAGTGTGCCGCGCTTGCCCACCCCGCGCCCCTGGCGCGGACTGCCCAAGCGCAGCGGTCCGGACAGGGCGTGTGGCCGGTTGTCTGAGCTGGTGTTGCTTGCGCGGGTGGGAAGTACGGTGCGGCAGCGGAATCGGTATCGAGTCGGAGTCCGGTGAGTATGCGGAGATCGCCGGGCGTGGTGCGGGAGCAGAGTAGGCGGTCGGCTGGAGTGTGCTGCGCTTGCCCACCCCGGGCCCCTGGCGCAGACTGCCCGAGCGCAGCAGTCCGGATAGGGCGTGTGGCCGGTTGCCTGTGCTGGCGTTGCTCGCGCGGGCGCTTGCTCGCGGCGGTGGCGCGCTCGGTGTGGCGGGGGCCGGTACGGGCTGCGCCGGTGGTTCAGTGCCGACTCATCGCGGGGGTCAGTAGGTAGTCGGTTGGGGCGGGTGTGCGGCGGATGAGTTTCTCGTAGGCTCCGGGGCTTCCGGGCCACAGTTCGGGGAGGCCGTCCGCGCCGAGGTACCAGCTTCGGCAGCCGGTGGTCCAGACCGTGCCGGGTGCGGCGGCACGCAGGCCGGCGTTGTAGCGGTCGGTGGCCGCCGGAGTCGGGGCTACGGCGGTGAATTCGCCTGCGCGCCAGCGGCGCAGCCAGTGCACGATGCGGTGGGATTGCGCTTCGGCGACCGCGGTGAGCGGGTGGTTCGCGACAGGGCTGTGCGGGCCGATGAGCATGAACAGGTTCGGGAAGTCGGGCAGCATCATGCCCTCGAAGGCGCGCGGGCCGTGCGCCCAGACCTGGTCCAGGGTGCGACCGCCGAGGCCGGTGATCGCCATCGGGCGCATATAGGCGTGGGAGTCGAATCCCGTTGCCAGCACCAGGATGTCGAGGCGGTGTTCGGCGCTGTCGGTGGTGCGCACGCCGTCCGGAAGAATCCGGTCGATACCGGCGGTGACCAGGTCGACATCCGCCCGCTGCACGGCCGTGTAGAAGCGGTCGGAGACCACCAGGCGCTTGCACATGGCCTGGTAGCCGGGGGTCAGCCGGCGTCGCAGTTCCGGATCGCGCACCGTGCGCAGATTGCGCGCCACCACCCACTGGACCAACCGCCGCACCGGACCCGGCCGCACCAGTCCGCGGGAGAACAGCGCGAAGGCGGCGCGATTGCCGCCGTAGGCCAGCCTGCCGAGTGCGGGTACGCGCCGGTACACGGCCTTGGCCACCGCCGAGTACTCGCGGTTCACGGTCGGCAGAATCCACTGCGGGGTGCGCTGGAACAGCACCACCCGAGGCACCTGTCCGGCCAGCGCGCTCACCAACTGGGTTCCGGTGGAGCCGGTTCCGATCACCCCGACGTGCTTGCCGGTCAGCTCGACATCGTGATCCCAGCGCGCCGAATGCATGACGGTTCCGGTGAAGGAGTCCAGACCCGGGATGTCCGGCACGTGCGGATCGCGCAGGAATCCGGTGGCGCACAGCACGAAATCGCAGTGCTCCACCTCGCCGGTCGAGAGCGTGACCCGCCAGCCCGTCCCGGTGTACTCCGCGCCCACCACCTCGACACCGAATCGGGTGCGGCGGAGCAGGTCTCGTTCCCGCGCCACGCGGCACAGGTATGCCTTGATCTCCGCGCCCGTCGAATACAGCCGCGTCCATTCGGGATTCATGGCGAAGGTGAACTGGTAGTACCGCGACGGCACGTCGCACACCAGGCCCGGATAGGTGTTGTCGCGCCAGGTGCCGCCGTAGTCGGTGCCCTTCTCGTAGAGGGTGAAGTCCTCGAATCCGGCCCGCCGCAGCGCCACGGCGGTGGCGATACCGGATATCCCGGCCCCGACGATGGCGACGCGTGGAGTGGCAGAAGCCTGGTCGACAAGGTGTTTCGGCACGTAGACACTCCTCGCTGGACACCGAGTCATTCGCTGGACGCAGTGTATAGCGAATGCTACGGTGTGCGCCAGATCACGCTCGAAACTCCGAAGGAATCACCATGCGAGCACTGCAGTGGACCGGCCCCGAAACCGTGGCCGTCCGCGATATCCCCGTCCCCGAGATCGGCCCGGGCGATCTGCTGCTGCGCGTCGGCGCGGCGGGGGTCTGCCATTCGGACCTGACCCTGGTGAACTTCCCGGTCCCACTGCGCGAGGAGCCGCTCACCCTCGGGCACGAGATCGCGGGCGCCATCGAGGCCGTCGGCGCGGACGTCGCCGGTCGTGAGCTCGGTGAGCGCGGCGTGGTGTACCTGTTCTGGACCTGTGGCGTATGCCGGGAATGCGTGAGCGGCAACGAGAATGTGTGCCTGGCCGCCGGACGGACCGCCATGCCGCCGTGCCCGGGGCTCACCGTCGAGGGCGGCATGGCGGAATACGTTCGGGTACCGGCGACCTCGTTCGTTCCCATCGGAGATCTCGACTTCGTGCAGGCCGCACCGGTGGCCGACGCCGCCCTCACCGCGTATCACGCCATCCGGGGCGCACGGGAGCAACTGCGGCCCGGCGGAACGGCGGTCGCCATCGGCATCGGCGGGCTCGGGCACGTTGCGGTGCAGATCCTGCGGGCGGTCAGCGGAGTGCGGGTGGTCGCCGTCGACGTGGCGAAGGGGAAACTGGAACTGGCCGCTGACTGCGGCGCCGATATCGGCATCCTCGCCGAAGACGATGCCGCCCAACAGATTCTCGACCTCACCGGCGGTCGCGGCGCGGACGCGGTCTTCGACTTCGTCGGCGCCGACGCGACCGCCACGCTCGCGGTGCGGACCGTCGCGCCCAATGGTGCGTATCGGATGGTCGGCATCGGCGACGGCGCACCGGAGATCACCGCCGGACCGGCGGGCGGACCCGGCTGGCCCTGGGGCGCCTCGGTGCGCAAGTCCCTGGGCGGCACCCGCCGCGACCTCTACGACTGCGTCGCGCTCGCGCAGGCGGGCAAGCTCCGCATGGAGGTCGAGCGCTTCGACCTCACCGACGGTTCGGAGGCGCTGCGGCGCTTGGACGCCGGGCAGATTCGAGGCCGTGCGGTCCTGGTGCCGTAGCGACTCGGTTCGGCTTCCGACGCCGCACGTGTGCCGGGCGGGGGTCGGCTTCGCGCTCGTGACGCCACGCCCGCGCCGGGCGGGGATCGGCTTCGCGCTCGTGACGTCACACCCGCGCCGGGCGGGGGATCTGCTCCCGACTCGCGAGAACGGGTGCATGCCGGGTGAGCCGACGGGTAGTCCGGTCGCGTGAGTTCGCGCAACTTGTGTGTTGGGGGCTGGGAGCATGGGTCGGCAATCGCGGCGCGATGTCGTCACCGCTGCGGGGCCGGTGCGTCCGCGAGGGGATACGTTCGCGACGATTGCATCACCGCGCCCGCGCCGGGTCGCTCCCGGCCGGCCATGCTGCGGCCCGTGCCGTAGACCAGCTCATGTTGCCTCGGTGGTTGCTGCACTGGTACGTACCAGCCAGTGCTACCGTTCCGTGTGACGCCGACAACTCTTGTCTCGCCCCGAGACCGGAAGCAGCGATCGGGGCATGACCGGCAGTTGTGCCCTCAGGTCGCGGTGAAGGCGAACGACACAGGCATCGGGCGGTCACCCGCCCGGTGCCGAACTGCATTGTTGCCGAGAAGCCAGACATAGGAGAGACCATGGCGCTATCGGGCCCTGATCGGAACACGACCGGGCAGGGGGCGGGCCGCGGCAGCGGACTGTTCCGCACCAAATCGGTCGAACAATCCATCCGTGACACCGATGAACCCGATGCGAAACTCCGCAAGGACCTGACCGCCTGGGACCTCACCATCTTCGGCGTGGCCGTGGTGGTGGGCGCGGGTATCTTCACCCTCACCGCGCGCACCGCGGGCAACCTCGCCGGACCCTCGGTCTCGCTGGCCTTCGTGCTCGCCGCCGTCGCCTGCGGCCTGGCCGCGCTCTGCTACGCCGAATTCGCCTCCACCGTGCCGGTGGCGGGCAGCGCGTACACCTTCTCCTACGCCACCTTCGGCGAACTCGCCGCCTGGATCATCGGCTGGGACCTCATCCTGGAATTCGCGCTGGCCGCCGCCGTGGTCGCCAAGGGCTGGTCGCAGTACCTCGGCGTGGTGCTGGGCGGCCACACCCCGGTGGTCGATCTCGGACCGGTCACCTTCGACTGGGGCGCGGTGCTGCTCATCGCCATCCTGGGCATCCTGCTGGCGCGCGGCACCAAGCTGTCCTCGCGGGTGTCGGCGGTCGCGGTGGCCATCAAACTGGCCGTCATCGCCCTGGTGATCGTGGTGGGCGCGACCTACTTCGACAAGGCCAACCTCACCCCCTACATTCCGCCGTCGCAGGACGGTGAGGCCGCCAACGAGGGCCTGCGCCAGTCGCTGTTCTCCTTCGTCACCGGCGCGGGCCACAGCACCTTCGGCTGGTACGGCCTGCTCGCCGCCGCCTCCATCGTGTTCTTCGCCTTCATCGGCTTCGACGTGGTCGCCACCGCCGCCGAGGAGACCAAGGACCCGCAGCGCAATGTCCCGCGCGGCATCCTGGGCTCGCTGGTCATCGTGACCGTGCTGTACGTGGGCGTCTCGCTGGTGCTCACCGGCATGGTGCCCTACACCGAGCTGGAGGGGAACTCCACCCTGGCCACCGCCTTCGCGGTGCACGGCGTCGACTGGGCCAAGAACCTCATCTCCATCGGCGCGCTGGCCGGTCTGACCACGGTCGTCATGGTCATGTACCTGGGGCAGACCCGCGTGCTGTTCGCCATGGCGCGCGACGGGCTGCTGCCCCGCCAGCTGGCGCACACCGGAACGCAGGGCACGCCGGTGCGGCTGACCGCCATCGTCGGCGTGGTGTGCGCGGTGCTGGCCGGCTTCGTCGACTTCGGCACGCTCGAGGAAATGGTGAACATCGGCACGCTGTTCGCGTTCGTGCTGGTGTCGCTGGGTGTGATCGTGCTGCGCCGCAGCCGGCCGGACCTGCCGCGCGGCTTCAAGGTGCCGCTGGTGCCGCTGCTGCCGATCCTGTCGGTGCTGGCCTGCGCCTGGCTCATGTTCAACCTGTCGGTGGAGACCTGGCTGCGGTTCGTGGTCTGGATGGCGATCGGATTCGTCGTGTACTTCCTCTACGGTCGTCGCCACTCCCTGTTGGGGAAGGCTGCTACCGATAAGTAGCTAACTTCCGGTTCCGGCTCCGAGGTCGCGGTGGTGGTGTGTCGTCATGACGCCACCACCGCGTGTGATGTTCAATGGCTCTGATAATCGAGATAAGCGTCACATGCCACACCAGCATCACCTCAGCATCCGAGAGGAACCGATTGTGAGCATGCTTCTCGCCGCCGTACACGACACGTATACGACGGTCTTCGCGCAGGTCGGCAACCCGACGCCGGAAACGCCGCCGGTCGCCGACAAACTCATGAAGCTGGTCCGCTATTTCAACTGGTTCGTGCTGCTGTCGGGCGTCACCGCCATCACCTACGGCGGCGGCCGGTTCGCCTGGGAGAAGTGGAGCGGTGGCGGACTCGAATCCCCGAAGATGGTGGCCGGGGCCATGATCGGCGGCGCCACCGCCACCAGTGCGGGCACCATCATGA
>NZ_JASCXP010000213.1:0-12533 GCF_030010695.1 Nocardia sp. CC201C | reverse complement strand
CCGAGGGTGTGCTGCGGCGGGTGCTCGCGGATACCCGTCGACGCATCGGCGAGCAGATCGAGGCCCTGCGGTCGGCCGCCGATACGGCCGCGCTGCGGGAGGAGCGGGTGGAACTGCTGGCCGTCGGCGACGGCGGGCGGTCGATCGGCATGACGGCCCTGCACAATCGGATGCAATTGGCGAAGGTCGATCTCGTGCACGAGGTCGGCGCGCGGATCCGTTCGCTCAATATCGCTGCCCGCGCCGATGTCGAGCGCCTCGGCCGCGCCGAGCAGCGCGACTATCCGCGGAATCTGCAGCGCGCGGTCGACGAGTTGACCACGGAGATCGACGCCGAGATCCGCCACCGGCTCACCGATCTGACCCGGATCGTCGAACTGACCGTTCGGGTGTTCGCGCTGACCGAGGACGAGGACGCCGAGCCCGAGCCGACCATGCGGGTGGCGCAGCGGGTCGCCGCCCCGCCCCGGGTCGGTCCCGATCCGGAGCCGCGCCGTATCGGCGTGGAGGACCGGTTGATGATCGTGGTCGGCGCGTCCGCCGGTTTCGGGCTGGGGCGGCTGATCGTCTCGCCGTTCGCGCTCATGCCCGCGTTGGACTACGCCACCGTTCCGCTGACCCTGCTGCTGGGCGCGGGGGTGGCCGCCTGGTTGGCGCGGGCGCGCGGCCAGCTGGCCGACAAGGCGCATTTGCGCCAGTGGATCGCGGATGCGCTGGTGAATGTGAAGGCGCACTTGGAGCAGCGGGTGGCCGCGGTCCTGGTGGAGGCCGAGGATCAAATCACAGACCAGCTGGTTCGGTTGGCGACCGAGAATGTGGTGGAAACAGACCGCCGGGTAGGTGAAATCGAGGACCTGCTCCGCGCCGCCGCAGCGCGCCGACCAGGGCAATTAGCGGCCTGTGAACGTGACCTTCGCACACTGGAATTCACATAACCGCTGGTCGGCGGTCTCGACCCGATACCGACTGGACAACCCGATTCCTGCGCCCGGGATATATGGCGTTAACCTCTATAGCAGGAACCCGGGCGTCCGCTTCGTCCCTGTATGCCGTCCAGCCGGGACGTGCTATCGCGCAGACGGCGGGCGGGGGCCCGACCGCAATCGGTGGCAACAGGTGTCGCGAGCTGGACTCACGCCGGCTCGAGCCATCCGAGGCCACCCATCTCAGGAGAGTTTTCATGACCTCAGCGACCATTCCTGGTCTTCACGATGGCACCGCGCCCACCGAGCACAAGGAACTGCTTGCCTGGGTTCAGGAGGTCGCAGAACTGACCCAGCCCGACCGCGTGGTCTGGGCGGACGGGTCCGACGCGGAGTGGGACCGCCTCACCGAGCAGCTCGTCGCCGCGGGCACCTTCAAGAAGCTGAACGAGGCCAAGAAGCCCAACTCGTTCCTCGCGCTCTCCGATCCCTCCGACGTCGCTCGCGTCGAATCCCGCACCTACATCTGTTCGCGCACCGAGGCCGACGCGGGCCCGACCAACAACTGGGTCGATCCGGCCGAGATGCGCGCCACCATGACCGAGCTGTACCGCGACTGCATGAAGGGTCGCACCATGTACGTGGTGCCCTTCTGCATGGGTCCGCTCGGCGCCGACGACCCCAAGCTGGGCGTCGAGATCACCGACTCCGAGTATGTGGTCGTCTCCATGCGCGTCATGACCCGCATGGGCGCCGCCGCCCTGGAGAAGCTGGGCACCGACAAGCCGTTCGTGAAGGCCCTGCACTCCGTCGGCGCGCCGCTGGCCGAGGGCCAGGCCGACGTGCCGTGGCCGTGCAACGACACCAAGTACATCACCCACTTCCCCGAGGACCGCGAGATCTGGTCCTACGGTTCGGGTTACGGCGGCAACGCGCTGCTGGGCAAGAAGTGCTACTCGCTGCGCATCGCCTCCGCCATGGCGCACGACGAGGGCTGGCTGGCCGAGCACATGCTCATCCTCAAGCTCATCTCGCCGGAGAACAAGGCGTACTACATCGCCGCCGCCTTCCCGTCGGCCTGCGGCAAGACCAACCTCGCCATGATCCAGCCGACCATTCCGGGCTGGCGCGCCGAAACCCTCGGCGACGACATCGCGTGGATGCGCTTCGGCAAGGACGGACGCCTCTACGCCGTCAATCCGGAATTCGGCTTCTTCGGCGTCGCGCCGGGCACCAACCACTCGTCCAACCCGAACGCCATGGCCACCATGGAGGCGGGCAACACCGTCTACACCAATGTCGCCCTCACCGACGACAACGACGTGTGGTGGGAGGGCCTGGAGGGCACCCCCGACCACCTGATCGACTGGAAGGGCAACGACTGGTACGAGCGCGAGTCGGAAACCCTCGCCGCGCACCCGAACTCGCGCTACTGCACGCCGATGTCGCAGTGCCCGATTCTCGCGCCGGAGTGGGACGACCCGCAGGGCGTGCCGATCTCGGCCATCCTGTTCGGCGCGCGCCGCAAGACCACCGTGCCGCTGGTGACCGAATCGCTCAGCTGGCAGCACGGGGTGTTCATGGGCGCGACCATGGCCTCCGAGCAGACCGCCGCCGCCGAGGGCAAGGTCGGCACCGTGCGCCGCGACCCGATGGCCATGCTGCCCTTCATGGGCTACCACGTGGGCGACTACCTGGGCCACTGGGGCAATATCGGCAAGAACGCCGACGCCGAGAAGCTGCCGAAGATCTTCTACGTCAACTGGTTCCGCCGCGGCGAGGACGGCCGCTTCCTGTGGCCCGGATTCGGTGAGAACTCCCGCGTGCTGGAGTGGATCATCGGCCGCATCGAGGGCCGCAAGGAGGCCCGCCCGACCCCGATCGGCAATGTCCCCACCGCCGCCGACCTCTACCTCGACGGCCTCGACGTGAACGAGGCCGATGTGGATGAGGCCCTGGCCGTCAATCCCGAGGAGTGGCGTCGCGAGATCCCGCTCATCGAGGAGTGGTTCGAATTCATCGGCGAGAAGCTGCCCTCGGGCGTCCGCGACGAGTTCGAGGGCCTCAAGCAGCGTCTCGGCTAGTCCGCCTCTCCGCGTCTTCAGCCCGCGACTGAGAAGCCGTTGGCAGGCGCGCGCACGGGGTGCGGTTGATATCGAGTGGCCGCCCGCGCCGAGTTCGGTGCGGGCGGAACCGATTCGATGCCCGACTACGAACCCTGGTATCCCATGGGCATGAGCAGGGATTTCTGTTCGCAGTAGGCGTCCAGGCCCTCGGGGCCGTTCTCGCGGCCGATGCCCGAGTTCTTGTAGCCGCCGAAGGGGGCGCAGGGGTCGAAGGCGTACCAGTTGATGGCGTAGGTGCCGGTGCGCACCTTGGCGGCGACCGCCGCGCCGTGCTCGGTATCGGTGGTCCACACCGAACCGGCTAGTCCGTAATCGCTGTCGTTGGCGATGGCGACGGCGTCGTCCTCGGTGTCGTAGGGCAGCACCGACAGCACCGGGCCGAAGATCTCCTCGCGCGCGATGGCCATGGAGTTTGCGACATCTGCGAAGATGGTCGGCTCGACGAACCAGCCCGGCAGACCGTCGGGGCGTCCACCACCGAGGACGAGGCGTGCGCCCTCGTCCTTGCCCCGGGCGATATAGCCCTCGACGCGTTCGCGCTGCCGCTGCGAGATGAGCGGGCCGAGGGTCGCGTCGGGATCGCTCGGAATACCGGTCTTCATGGCGCGCACCGCGTCCGCGAGTCCCTCCACGATCTCGTCGTACCGGCTGCGCGGCGCGAGAATGCGGGTCTGCGCCACGCACGCCTGACCGGAATTCATCAGGCCCGAGAAGGCGAGGGTGGGCATGCTCGCGGCGATATCCAGGTCCGGCAACAGGATTGCCGCAGATTTGCCACCCAGCTCCAAGGAGCAGCGCTTGAGTTGGCCGCCCGCAATGGACGCGATTTTGCGACCCACCGCGGTACTGCCTGTGAAGGTCACCTTGTCCACATCGGGATGGGAGACAAGGTATTCGGAGACCTCCGCGTCGGCGGGTAGCACCGACAGCACCCCCTCCGGCAATCCCGCCTCGACGAACAGGTCGGCCAGCAGGTTGGTGGTCAGCGGGGTGAGCGGCGCGGGTTTGAGCACGACCGTGCAGCCCGCGAGCAGGGCGGGGGCGAGCTTGTTGACGGCCAGGAAGAGCGGCACGTTCCAGGCGGTGACGGCCGCGACCACACCGACCGGTTCGCGCGAGACCCGGGTGGTGCCGAACGCGCCGACGCGAGTCTCGTTCCAGGGGAAGGACTTACCGAGTCCGGCATAGAAGTCCAGGGCGGCCTTGGCCGGGAGGTAGTTGAGCGTATTGGCGGCCATGGCGGGTGCGCCCAGTTCCGCGCTGAGCGCGGCCACCAGGTCTCCGACCCGCTGATCGAGCAGTTGGGAGACGCGGGCGAGAAGGTCGGCGCGTTGCTCCGGCGGGGTGGCGGGCCACGGGCCGCTGTCGAAGGCGCGGCGGGCCGCGTCCACCGCGGCGTCGACGTCGGCGCGGCTCACCACCGGCACGGTGCCGACGGTTTCCAGGGTGGCGGGCGAGACGACCGGGACGCGTTCGGCGCTGGCCGGGGCCGTCCAGTGACCCCCGATGAACAAGCTCTGGTAATTCATGGGAACACGTTACAGTTTTGCGCCGAGTGTTGTCCGGATGATGGTCCGGACTGCTGTCCGGAAGGTGGGGCGCGCCGTTCGGGTGGCGTTCGCCGTCGATGCGCTCATGCGTGCCCTATGCTCGGTGTGGTTCTCGTCTCACGGACCATCGGTCCGATTGCTAAACATTAGCTATTCTTTTCAACTGAGGTTGTTCGCTGCTCGTCTTCGGCATGCGGTTCGGCCGGGGGGGAGCTGAGCCGACTCGTGAAAGGCGGGCGATGGCATGACCGATCTGGATTTCGGCGCTTTCGTGCTCCCGGAGATCACCGACCTCCCGGCGGTGGCCGCCGGCACGCCCCTGCATCGGGAGGCGGGGAAATTGCAGCGGGTGCTGCCGCCGGGCTGGCGGGTCGAAGTCGTGGCGGGTCCGCAGCGTGCGGATCGGGTGGGTCAGCCGGTATTGCGATTGGTCATGCCGGATCGGTGATTATCGAGATCGATGCGAGCGCAGGGTAATTGGGCACATGCGTGGCAAATACCGGGCATTCGTAATCTCGAATTCCAACCTGTCGGTTCGCTTTTCGTGAAACGCACTATTGCATTCTGCAGCTGCTGCGAGCATGCTTATAGCTACCGCGGATTGCTCGTTCGATTCATGAACCGTTACGGCACAGGGAGTCCGAGTCATGTCGGTGCAAGTGATCGGGAGATCGCTGATGACCAGCGATCTCACGCCGCATCAGGCGAAAAGCGTTGGCGCCGGCGGCTGGGTGGTGTCATTCCTCCCCGGCCGGACACTGACAACCGAGCAAGCGACCGCCGCATTGCGAGCCGCCGAAGCCGTCGCCACGGTCAACGAACTCGCCGGACAGGTCGGGCTCACCGCCATGGAAACCGTGGGTCTCGCAAACCAGGAGTCACCGTGGAGCGAACCCGAATGCACGGGCGGATTGCGCCGACTCTGGCGTCGCGGCTGCCTCGAGCGTTGAATTCCGCTTACCGGCCACCACCACCACATTGCTGACCAGTAATTCGCGCAGCCCCGGAATGCGCACCAGCCACCACGCCCAGCGCGGGTGGTAGCGCGGGAAGACCGCCAGAATCTCGATATCCGGGGGGGTCGATCGGGCCCACCGCAGGCCATCCGCGGCACGCACCGCGAACAGTGACCGCCCGAATCGGTTCTTCGGCTCCCGGCCGTGCTTGCGCCGGTAACGCCGGGCCGCGTACTCCCCACCCAGGTAGTGCCACGGACCGGTCTCGTGCCCGCCGAAGGGGCCCAGCCAGACGGTGTAGGACAGCACCATCAGGCCGCCCGGTTTGGTCACCCGCAGCATCTCGTCGGCCATCACCCACGGCTGCGGCACATGTTCGGCCACATTCGACGACACACAGATGTCCACCGCGTCGTCCCGGAACGGCAGCGCCATCCCCGAACCGCGCACCGCACCCGGCACCGACAGCCCGGCCGCATGCATTTCCGAAGGATCCGGTTCGACCGGGATGTACCGCGCCCCGGCCTTGGCGAACTCGTCCGCGAAGTAGCCGGGACCGCCGCCGACATCCAGCACGACGGTCCCGCGCAGGGAACGCCCGGTCAGATCCCGGAAGAAGTCGCCGACCAGATCGGCCGTATCGGCGGCCACGCCCCCGTAGAACACGGCCGGATCCGTCTGCTCGAATTTGAAACTGCCCAGCAGACGCAGGGACCGCCGCAAGGTAGCGCGACGGGCGAAACGCGGACGTCGCCATCCGGATTGCGCGGCTCGAAGCATGGCGGCCAGTCTCGCACAGCGACCATCGGGCGAAGACGCCCACCCGGGCGCGGACGGCGGCGTTTTCCCGGCCCTGGGCTGGTCAGCTGACCACTGAGGGCCCGGAAACCGGGGTGGGCGGTTATGGTGGAGCCCGTTGTCTGCCCGCATCCGTGAGAACGACCTGGAGAAGCCCGTGCGTGAAGTGTTGCTGCTGTGTTGGCGGGACACCGGGCATCCGCAGGGCGGGGGCAGCGAGCGGTACCTGGAACAGGTCGGGGCGCACCTGGCCGCGCGGGGTGTGAAGGTCACGCTGCGCACCGCCGGATACCCCGGGGCCGCCCGGCGGGAACGGATCGACGGCATCGAGATCAGCCGGGCCGGGGGACGGTACACCGTCTACCCGCGGGCGCTGGCGGCCATCGCCCTGGGACGGCTCGGGATCGGACCGCTCAAGCACGCGCGCCCGGACGCGGTGATCGACACCCAGAACGGCATCCCCTTCTTCGCGCGGGCCGCGAGCGCCGCGCCGACCGTGGTGCTGGTGCATCACGGACACCGTGAACAGTGGCCGGTGGCCGGCCGACTGATCGGACGGATCGGCTGGTGGATCGAATCCCGGCTGTCGCCGCGCGTGCATCGCCGCAACCAGTACCTGACCGTCTCCCTGCCCTCGGCGGAGGAACTGTCGCTGCTCGGCGTCGAACCGGCCCGGGTGGCGGTCGTGCGCAACGGTGCCGAACCCGTGCCCGAGGGCGTCACGCCCGGCTCCGACACCACCCGCACCGCGCATCCGAGCATCGTGGTGCTCTCCCGCCTGGTACCGCACAAGCAGATCGAGGACGCCCTCGCCGCCGTCGCGGCGCTGCGCCCCCGCATTCCCGGCCTCCACCTCGACGTCATCGGCGACGGCTGGTGGGCCGACAACCTGCGGGCGCACGCCGACGAACTCGGGATCGCCGACGCGGTCACCTTCCACGGCCATGTGGACGAGGAGCGCAAGCACGAACTGCTCGCCCGCGCCTGGGTGCACGTGCTCCCCTCCCGTAAGGAAGGCTGGGGCCTGGCGGTCATCGAAGCCGCTCAACACGGCGTCCCCACCATCGGCTACCGCAGCTCGCGCGGACTCACCGACTCCATCGTCGACGGCGTCACCGGCCTGCTGGTCGACGACCCCGCCCAACTCACCGCCGCCGTGGGCGAACTGCTCACCGCACCCGAAACCCGCACCGTCCTCGGCGAGAAGGCCCGCGCCCGCGCCCGCGAATTCTCCTGGGAGCAAACGGGAAACGGGGTATACGAGGTGCTCGCGGCCGTCGCCCGCGGAGAGCGCGTCTCGGGGCTGGTGACGGCGGCGAGCGTCGAGGTGTAACCGGCACCGGACGGCCGCGTCGTGCGGTGCGCGGGATCCGGTGTAGCCGGGTGGCTGTCGTACCACGACATGCGTCGTCGCCGCGGCGGCCGGGCGTGCGTCACTCGGGTGCATGTCGTGGCACCGACGGCGACGGCCCGGTCGACAACCTCGTCCGCACTCCTCCAGCCCGCGACTCGTGCGGGGTGGGCGCGCGGATGTGCTCAGGAATGACGGGCGGTTTCGGACCGAGCGATGCGGCGAGGGGGCGCGTGAGTGCCCTGCTGCCGGTGGGGCTGACCAGCCGATGCGGGCGGCTCTGCTGGGGCGGATGTCAGGGGGTGGCCGGCCGGGTGTGGGTTGCGCCCGGCGGTATGGGTTGAACGCTGCGAGGGTTGCTGCGTCGGGTAGGGCTGACCGGGCGCTGCCGGGGGGCCTGTGGGTGCGGGTGTGCTCAGGGGTGGCGGATGGTTTGGTCTGGTGTATGGGCTGGGCGCGGCGGCGTGGTGTGAGCGTTGCCAGGGTTCCCGCGACGAGTCGGGCCGACCTGGTGCGGGCGGCTCCGGCAGGGGCGGCGTTCAGGCGGACCGGCGCTGCGGCGGTTCTGGTGGGTGCGGATGTGCGCTCAGGAGGCGGCGGACGGTCCGGTCGGGTGCGTGGGTTGCGCGCGGCGGCGTGGTGTGAGCGCTGCCAGGGTTCCCGCGACGAGTAGGGCTGCCCAGGCGAGGTGGGCGGCTCCGGAGGTGCGGCGGGTGGCCGGGGTGGCGTCGTGGGCGGTGATCGGGCCGGGGACGCGGTAGAGCTGGAGCACCGGGGTGTAGTAGACCGGTTCCAGCTGTGCCAGTGTGGTTTTCGATTCACCGACCGGTCCGGGGGTGCCGCCCTCGACGAGCACCCAGCCGACGCCGAGCCGCGCCAGTTCGGTCGCGGAGCCGCCGCGCAGGAGCAACCGCTCGACCTCCCCGGCACGGGCTCCCTCGCCCGCCACCGTCGTGCCCCGAACCGGCAGCTCACCGGTCTGCAGGACATCGCGACGGAGCATGCGCGGCGCGGGGTCCAGCACCGGCGCGGGTCCGGAATAGCGGAACTTGCGGAACATGCCGCCCGGCAGCACCGCCACATCCCCCGGAGCGTCCACCAGTTCGGCCACCTCCCCCCACGCGGGCGGGTAGTGCACCGGCCGCAGCTCACCGCCCACACCCCAGGCGAGGTCGGGCAGGGCGGCGATCAGCAGGGCGATGAAAAGCACTGCGACAGCACCTGTTCGAGACCGGCGGTCGCCGGGCGCTGTCGTGGCCTCGATGTCGGCCGCATCCGCGACGGCGCTGCCGGTCGAGGTGTCGGGTCCGAAGACGGGGTCGCTGGTCGAGGTGTCCAGGACCATGTCGCTGGCCGGGGTGTCCGGGGTGCCGTTGCTTATCGAAGTGCCCCGGGTGGTGTTGCCAGTGGGCGATTCCGCGGCGGAGTCGCTTGTCGGGGTGTCCGAGGTGGCACTGCTTATCGGAGTGTCCGGGTCGGTGTCTCCGGTAGGCGCGTCCAGGTCAGCGGTACCCGTGAGCGCGGTCGAAGTGGCGTTGTCGGTGGGTGCGCCGGGTGCGGTGCCGACGGCGAACGTAGGCGACGTGATGCTGTCGGCCGCTGGCTCGGGTGCGGTGCGGTCGGCAGGCGGCGTCGAAGAGTCGCTGCCGCCGGGCGCGTTCGCCGCAGGGTCGTGGTCGGGCGCATCCGGGGCAGGGCCGCCAGCGGAGGCAGGTGAGGTCGCGGGTCGGGGCGCGTCTTCGAATGCGTTGCGGGGCTTGTCATCACCTTCCACGGCTGCGGCGGGTGGCGGCATGGTGGGGACGCTCGCGACGACCACTGTGGTGCTGCGGTCGCGGAACAGCAGGCCGGCGGCGGTGTGGCAGCCGGCGGCGGCGCACAGGGCGAAGGCGGGCATCGCGAGTGCGACGTACTTCTGGGTGTCGCGCAGCAGTCCGGCGCCCGGGACGTGTTCGATCAGGGCTTCGCCGAGCGACAGGCCCCAGCCGGTCGCCGCCAGCGCGGGCAGCACGATGGCGAATCCCGCCAGGGCCAGCAGGATTCGGCGGATCCGCCGGGTATCGCGGGCCCCGGTGACCACCGTGCGCACACCGAGGGCGACGATGCTCAACAGCAGCAGGGTGCCGATCACGGCGAAGAACGTGGTGCGGGAGCCGGGGACCGCCGTGCTGTTCCAGATGCCGCCCAGCCCGGCCAGGCTGCCGAGCGTCCCCAGCCCGGGTTCCGCCCGCGCCGCGAAGGCCGCGACTCCGGCCGGGTCCGACGGCTCCGCACCCGCCCCGGACAGCGCGGTGGCGGTGAGCCAGGGTGCCGCGGTGATCACCCACAGGCCAACCGCCCCTGCGAGATTGCGTCGTCCCACCACCAGCAGCGCCGTCGCCCCGGCGAGCAGCGACCCGGTCGGAGTCAGCCCGGCCGCCGCCAGGCAGCCGCCGAGCAGCGTCCAGTTTCGAGCCCGCTCCCACCGGCCGGAGCCCGCTTCACCACGAATCCGCTGCGCCAGCACCGCGATCCACGGCAGTGCCGCATACCCGGTCAGCAGGCTCCAGTGTCCCTGCAGAAGTCGTTCCGCGACATATGGATTCCACACGGCGACGGTGGCCGCCACCAACCGCGCCCCCGGCGAAGCCCCCAGCAGCTCCCGCGCCAGCACCGCCGCACCCCACCCCGCCAGCCACAGCGCCCCCACCAGGATCACCTTGACCACCACTCCGCCGTCGACCACCCCCGACAGCGCCGCGACCAACGCATCCTGCGGCACCGCCCGCGGCGCGGCATCCCCCACCCCCAATGCGGCATCCGTCAGGTACGACCGCGGCGTACTCACCGCATCCCGCAGCAACAGATACCCCGACCCCAGCAGCGGCCCCACCACCACCAGCGCCAGCACCAGGCTGTACCCCGCGGGCACCCACCGCCACCATCGCTCCCGGACCACCGCGCTCACGCCCAGCACCCTACGTTCACCGCCCGGGGGCCGACGCGGGCAACCATCCCCGGGCGGGTACCGCGCCGCCGACGCGAACACCCGTGTCGCGTCGATTGCCCGGGGGCCTCGCGGTAACAGTGGATTCGGCGGTCATATCGGCCGGTCGCATCTCCGCGGCGGGTCGCCCGGCCGTACCCGCCGTGCAGTGCACTGGTACGCGCCCGCCCCTGAGGCCGACGCCCTCGCTCATGGGGCCCGCAGCAGCAGCGAACCGTCGCACCCGGTGATCTCGTTCGCGACTCCCGCGCGGTGGGGGCCCTTCACAGGTTTCGGACGGGGTGGGGGCGGGTGGTGGGCGTGCGGGTGGGAGCATTGCCGATGTGTCCGCTGTACGCCGTCTGCCTGTTGTCGCGGATCTGACGTTGGTGACGGTCGGGGCCATGACGGCGAATGTCGCGGGCTATCTGCTGCAATTGCTGGCCAGCCGGTGGTTGGGGGTGTCGGGGTACAGCCCGTTCGCGAGTCTGCTGGCGGTGCAGTTGCTGTGCGCGGTTCCGGCGCTGGCCCTGCAGAACGTGGTGGCGCGGGAGGTGGTGCGCGGTGCGGGGATCGGTGCCGCGCGCGGGCTCGCGTGGCGCTGTGCGGCCCTGGTCGCCGCCGTGGCCGTGGTGTTGGTGCCGGTGGTGAGCACGGTGCTGGATGTCGGTGTCTGGGCGTCGGCCGCCGCGCTCGGTGCCGCGCCGGTGCTGGTCCTGCTCTCCGGTGAGCAGGGGATTTTGCAGGGGCAGCGCCGCTTCCGCGAGCTGGCCACCGTGCTCGGCGGTGCGGGAGTCGCCCGCGTGACACCCGCGATCATCGTGCTCGCGATCGGAGGCGGCACGTCCGCGGCCCTGTGGGCGGCCGCCGCCGGCATCGCGGTCGCCGCCGTCTCGGCCCGCCTCGCCGCCGGGGGTGCGCATACCGTGACGGAACCGTCCGCGCGGGTACGGTCCGCGGACTCGCGTCCGGCGTCGGCAAGGGCCGAACAGTGGCCGATTACCGCCGAATCCGAATCAGCGGGGGTGGTGGCGGTGCTGCGGGCGGCGCAGTTGCAGGCCGCGCTCATGGCGTTGTCGTCGGCGGATCTGATCGTGTCCCGGATCGTGCTGGAGACCGATGATGCCGGTCGGTACGCGTTGGGCGCGGTGGCTACCAAGATCGCTTTCTGGCTGCCGCAGGCGGTGGGTGTGGTGCTGTATCCGCGGATGGCGCAGCCGCGGCATTCGGCGCAGGCGGTGCGCTCCGCGCTCGCGGTGCTGTCGGCCATCGGCGTGCTCGCGGTGGCGGGGGCGGCGGTCGCCGCCCCGCTGGCCCCGTTGTTCGCGGGTCAGGACTACGCCCCGGTGCAGGGCCTGCTGTGGCTGTTCGCTCTCGACGGGGCACTGCTGGCGGTGTTGCAGGCCGCCCTGCTCTCCGCCATCGCGGCCGACCGCACCGCGCCCGCCGCCCTCACCTGGCTGGGCCTGGCCGCTGGGGTGGCCGCCATGCTCACCCTCGCCCACTCCGTCCTCGGCCTCATCACCATCGCCACCACCACCGCCGCGATCACCACCGCCGTCATCGCCGCGCTCGCCCTGGGCGCGACCCGCCGCCCGCGGCCGGTCACGACCTCCACCTGACGGTTCCGGCTTCCGTAGGGGCGGCCTCTCATTCGAAACGCGACCTCGATCAGGACGGCTCCCCCTTCGCGATCGCGGGCCCCGATCGGTGCGGCGGCCCTGGTTCGCGAGTCGCCTTGATTCGTGCGGTGGCCCCGATCCGCGAGGGCGGCCCCGCTGTCCCCTTCGTGCTGACAACGGCCCGCGAAACGACGACGGCGCCCCCCCCGTGAAACGGGGGGGGGCGCGGGGTGGGGGGGAGG
>NZ_JASCXP010000212.1:0-12634 GCF_030010695.1 Nocardia sp. CC201C | reverse complement strand
CCTGGTGATCCACGGCGCGGGCGGCTACTCGGCCGCGCTGTGGCCGCTGACGGCGCTGGCCGCGAGGGCCGGGATCGAGGTGCTGTCCCCGGATCTGCCGCTCTACGGCGACACCGTCGAACCCGATCCGGCCGGGGTGCGCTACGGCGACTGGGTGGAGTCGCTGTGTGATCTCGTCGTCGCCGAACGGGATCGCGACGAGCGCCCGCTGCTGCTGTTCGGCGCGAGTATGGGCGGCATGCTGGCCTACGAGGTCGCGGCGCGCACCGGGGGGATCGCCCACGTGGTCGCCACCTGTCTGCTCGACCCCGCCGATCCGGCGGCGCGGCGGGCGGCCGCGCGCATCGGTGCCACGGCCGCGCTCGCGCCGGTGCTGCGAGCGCTCGACCCGCTCCTCGGACGGGTGCGCGTCCCCATTCGCTGGCTGGTCGATATGCGGGCGATGAGTCTGAATCCGGAACTGTCGCGGCTGTGCGCCACCGATCCGCGGGGCGGCGGCGTCCACATCCCGCTCGGATTCCTCGCCAGCTTCCTGACTTTCGCGCACACCCCGCCGGAACGCTATACGGCCGCGCCGGTCACCCTCGTGCACCCGGCCGCCGACCGGTGGACGCCGCCGGAACCGAGTCTGCGCTTCCTCCGCCGGATCGCCGCGCCCACCGAGGCGGTGCTGCTCACCGGCTGCGGCCACTATCCGATCGAGGAACCCGGCCTGACCGAACTCGCGGGCGCGCTGCGCTCCGTGCTCGCGGCCGTCACCGGATCGGGAACCAACAGTTCGGCGAAGCGCACCAGTTGATCGGTATCGATCGTGTGCCGGGTGAGCACCCGGTGCAGATGCGCGTCGACCGCGTGCACCAGCGTCCGGGCCGCCAGTTCGACATCCTCGCCACCGCGCCCGCATCGTTCCAGGTGGTAGGCGACCTCATCGACCAGATGGTCCTCGAACGCGCGCAGCGCCGTCACCTCCTCCGGCAGCCGCGGCGCGAGCCGGTGCAGCAGGCCGTGCAGCGCCGGGCGATCGCGGTGCAGGTCGGCCACCGCGTCCAGAATGGCGTACAGGGTCTCCGGGAACGACGGCCGCTCGACGCGCAGCCGCCGGAACACCGCACCCAGGCGGCGTCCGCCCTCCTCGACGTGCGCGTGCGCCAGCGCGCGCAGGATGGCGTGCTTGTTCGGAAAGTATTGGTACACCGTGCCGATCGACACCCCGGCCCGGTCGGCGATGCGATTGGTGGTCGCCGCCAGCCCCTCCCGGGAGAACACCTGCGCGGCGGCCTCCAGCACCACCGCCACGGTCTCCCGAGACCGGCGCTGGCGTGGCTGTTTTCGCGGTGTGTCGATGCTTCGAGCATAGCCGTCGGGGCGGTGATGACATTAGCCGATCTTGGACGGGACGTTCGTCCCTACCGGCGCCTCGGCCGTCGTGGTGGTGTGGGCGATTCAGGCCGCGAATCGACGCGGCCCCGAACCGGTTCGAGGAGTGCGGTGTGCGCGCATTGACGCAGCGAGAGATCTTGACCGAGTTGGAACCCGTGGCCGGGGAGTGCGTGAACCGGCATCTGAAGATGGCCAAGGACTGGCATCCGCACGATTACGTGCCCTGGGACGAGGGCCGCAATTTCGCGATGCTGGACGGCGTGGACTGGGAGCCGGGGCAATCCCGGCTCAGCGACGTGGCCAAGGCGGCGCTGGTCACCAATCTGCTGACCGAGGACAATCTGCCGTCCTACCACCGCGAGATCGCGGAGAACTTCTCGCAGGACGGGGCCTGGGGGACGTGGGTGGGGCGCTGGACCGCGGAGGAACAGCGGCACAGCGTCGTCCTGCGCGACTATCTGGTGGTGACCCGCGGCGTCGATCCGGTGGCGCTGGAGCACGACCGCATGACGCATATGACCAACGGATTCGGCGCCCCGGCCGCCGCCCTCGACGACGGCCTGGGGTTCCTGCACTCGGTGGCCTACGTCAGTTTTCAGGAACTCGCCACCCGGGTGAGCCACCGCAATACCGCGCGGGTGTGCGACGACCCCGTCGCCGACCGCATGCTGCAGCGCATCGCGGCCGACGAGAACCTACACATGATCTTCTACCGCACCATGTGCGGCGCGGCCCTGGATCTGGTGCCGGACCAGGCCATGCAGGCCATCGACACCATTGTCGAGAACTTCCGCATGCCGGGCGCGGGCATGCCCAACTTCCGCCGCAACGGCGTCCTCATGGCCAAACATGGCGTCTACGATCTGCGCCAGCATCTGGAAGAGGTGCTCATGCCCGTGGTGCGGCAGTGGAACATCTTCGACCGCAACGACTTCGGTGCGCGCGGTGAACAGGCGCGGGAGCGGCTGGCGGCCTTCCTGGAGGACCTGGAGACCGTCAAGATCCCCCGATTCGAGGAGCAGCGCGATCGGGCGCTGGCGCGGGAACAGGCACGGAGCGCGTCACCCGCCGATCCGGTCCGCTCGTCACGATGAGCCCGCCGTGGCCCCCGAGACGAGGATGGACACGATCCAGGTGAAACCCTGGCCCAGTGCGGTCATCCAGTCGCCGACATTGAACGAACCCATGGCGGATTCCCTCCGTTCTCGTCAGGGATGGACCTCGTCGCCCGCCGCGGTGAGATCGCAGGAGTCGTCATTGCTGCGATTGGCACCCGTGGAGATGATGACGGCGAAGACCTTCTTGCAATTCTGCTCACCCATACCCGCGGTGTTGTACGCGATGGTCGAACCGCGCAGGATGAGCTTGCCCATTCCGGGATTCACCGCATCGGTGAATTGGTAGGGAAGCGTGTCGAGATAGGCGGGGGCGATATTGATCCCCCCGCCTCCGTCGGACGCGGTATTGCCGGTCACCGCGGTGTCGATGAGTACCACCTCACCGACCCCGCGAATATCGAGACCGCCGCCGCGCCCGGCGAATCCGCCGATCCGATACCAGCTGCGATGCGGATTGACGACATGATTGTCGGTAATGGCCGAGCGGGTGAAGACACAGGTGTTGTCGCAGCGGACGCCGCCCGCCTCGCCCGCGGCATTGCCGGTGACAATGCTGTCGGTCATCCGCATATCGGCCACCGGGATATTGAAGATGCCGCCGCCGTAGTCGGCGGCATTGCCGGTGACGAGCACCCGGTCCAGGCGCAGTCGGCCGGAGTTGGCGATACCGCCGCCGCCGGTTTCGAAGAACGGTATCTCGTGCTGGGCGGCGCTGCCCCCGGTGACGGTCAGATCGCTGATCGACACGGTGGCGGTGGTGAGCATGACCCGGTCGATGTGCGCGGCATCGATGACGGTGCGGTCGCGGCCCGCGCCGACCAGGGTGGTGTCGGCGGTGATATCGAGATCGCCGGTGGTCGGATCGATGAACGGGCCGTTGACATTCCACGGATTCGGCGGCACGGTCAGCACATAGCGACCCTCGGGAATGTGAATGGTGCTGCCCGCCCGCACATTCGCGGCCTGGACGGCGGCCCGCAGCGTGCATTCCCCTGCCTCCGTGCGGCACTGCCCGTCGAAGGGGTTCGCCGCCGGTGCGTCCGCCGTGGTGGATACGGTGAATACGGCCGGGCCCGCCGAACCGGTGTCGGCCGCGGCGTACGGCGAGGCGGTGCACAGGGCGAGGAGAATTCCGGTGAGGACGCTGGATATTGTGGAGATCTTCATACGCACAACTACTCTCGCATTGGTGCTTTCCGGTGTAGCAGAAGGCGTCCGGGTGGCGAGGTAGAACGATCGGATTACTGTCGAGTGCACAACGGCGGCGGAGAAATCCTGGCATATTGCCGGATGGACGGTTTTCGAACCGAACTGGCAGGGTATGGACAATTCCTGTGCCGAATCCGGAGTGTCATGATCAGCAACGAACACACCCGCCGCAGCACCGCCCGCATGGCGGCTCCGCTGGTCGCCCTGCTCGCCTGTGTCGCCGCCGCGACGGGAATCGCTCGGGCACAACCGGATTCGATGACCTGGTATGTGCGCGCGGGAGCCACGCCCGGTGGGTCGGGGGAGGCGGGCGCGCCCTTCGAGAGCCTGGCTCGGGCCGCAGCGGCCTCCCGCGCGGGCGACACCATCGTGATCCAGCCCGCGGCCGCGGCCCTGGACGGCGGCATCGCGCTCAAGCCCGGGCAGCGGCTGGTGGGCGGGGGAGCGGAGGTCATCGGTGCGCCCGACGGGGCCGAACTGCCACGGCTCACCAACACCACCGGTGACAACGACGGCGACGCGGTGCGGCTGGCCCCGGGGGCCCAGGTCCGCAATCTGGTCATCGACGGCGCGCAACGCGGCGGCATCTACGGGCACGATGCCGCGGACGCCGTGATCAGCGGTAATCGGGTCACCGGGACCAACCGGCGGTGCGCCGACGGCTTCATGATCGGGCCGTTCACCCTGCCGCCCGGCATCGCGGTGGGCGTGGCGGCGGACCCGCTGCCGGAGTTCATCATCCTCAACAACGGCTGGGCGGCCATCATGGCCGACTTCTCCGCGGCGACCGGCACCATCCGGATCGAGGGAAATATCGTGCACGACACCGCCTGTGGCGACGGCATCGACATTCGCGCGCACGGCACCAGCGTGGTCGACGCCCGGTTGCGCGACAACGCCATCCGGGATATCAACCTCGGCTTGGCCAAACTGTCGGTCCTCGCCCTCGGGCTTCAGGCCGGTGACACCGCGCGCCTGACCGCCGAACTGGTGGGCAACCAGCAGATCGGCATCGCCCCGCTGTCGTCGCCGCTCAATCACCTGGCCGACAGCGAAGGGCTGTTCATCAACCCCATGGGCCGGGCCGTCATGGATGTCACGGTGGACCGCAACGAGTTCCGGGACGGCCACGGCAATTTCTCCGCCAACGGTCTGGAGTACGTCACCACCAACGGCACCCCGCAGAGTCGGGTGACGGTCAGCAACAGCACCTTCGAGCATGTGCGCGGCGACATCATCGAGAGCTACAACCTCAGCACCGAAGGGGCGCGGCAGTCGCTGTCCCTGAACAATGTCAGCGCCTTCCACTCCACCTTCCCGGCGGCGGTGCTCAATCCGGTGATTCCGGCCAACCTCGGCAGTTGCCTGGTGACGACCAATTTCGGCCGCACCGGCAGCACCCACCTCGAGGTCACCGACTCGCGGTTCGGCGATTGCAGCGCCGACGGCATCGGGCTCATCAGCTATACGCCCACCGGCCCGGAACCCGCGACGGCGCAACTCACCTTCGACATCCGGGACACGACGGTCACCGGTGCGGCGGCCAACGGGCTGGCGATCGTCAATGTCGGCGATACCGACGTGGTGCGCGGGAGCATCGACCGCACCTCGGTCTCCGGGGTGCGGGGTAGGCTCATCGACTCCCGCAACACGGGTGTGATCGGCAGTGTCGCCATGGAATTCGGCACCGGCACCCTGGACGGTGCGGCGGTGAGCTGCCTCGCCGCCGACCATCCGAGGGTCGAACTGTCCGCTTTCGCGGTGACCTGCCGGTGAGTCAGGCCACCTTGCTCACGCCCGCGCGCAGCGGTTCGGAGCGGTAACGGCTGGTGGGGCCGTCGATATCGAGGAGTTTCCACACCCGCTTGGCCACCGGGTTCATCAGTCCGATGCGCTTGGCCAGCGCCCGTACGTCCACGAAGTAGTCGGCGAAGGTCTGCTTGGCCTCCGGCGATCCGTAGAACAGCTCCTTGCGCACGCGGTCGGGAATGTCGAACTCGTCGAAGAAGGCGCGCGGCGGTGTGACGATCGCCCGCCCGGCGATCCGCATGACGATCGGCATGGCCAGCGACAAGACGAACCTGTTCACCGGATTGGCTTCCGGCACATGGTGTTCCAGGAACTCGTGGGCGAAGGAGATATGGCGTGCCTCCTCGGCCACATGTATGGCCATGACGCCGCGCATGATCGGGTGCACCTCCTGCCCGGACCGCAGCACCTGCTTCTGGATGTGGTCGATCGGTTCCTCGCCGGCCAGCACCGCCATGAAGAACAGGTTCGGGAAGAACACCGCCATCGGCACCACGATATGGCGTACCTGTCGCACCAGCGGCCCCATTCCGGGCACGTCGATGCCGATCCGGTTCACCATCTCCTGGAACATGAGGGTGTGATTGTGCTCCTCGATCATCTCGTGGGAGCAGTACCGGAATTCCGGGGAGCCGTTGGGCAGCGAGAAGGTGTGCTGCACCATGCCGCTGATCAGCAGCGATTCGAACTGCAACCCGACCTTGGCGACATTGGCCTGGCGGTATTTGCCGATGGCGATGCGCCGCTCCAGCGGCAGCGCCCGATACCAGGGGTGCGCGCCGAGCAGATCGCCGATCGCGGGCAGCGTCCAGCGTTCGGGACCGGTGTCGGGATCGAAATCGGGGTTGTCCCAATCGATATCGTGGAACGGATCGAAGTGCCGGTCCACCGACCCCTCCGACAGCAGCAAGAGTGCGCGCGCGTACTCGGCGGCCTGATCCGCCACCGGGTCCGACTGCGCATCGGTGATTGTGGACACCGTTGTCCTCCTTTCCGACGGGTGCCTGCGGCACCACACCCCCACGTTAAGTGTTACGCGCAGTATCAGTCAATGGTTGGCGGTATCAGCGCTGGTGGGTGACCAGTAATGCGAGGTCGGTGAGGCGGTGAGCGCGGGCGATCTCCGCCGGGGTGAACGGCTCACCGGCGCGGACGAAGGTCATGGGCAGCTCCGGGTGGGTGTCGATCTCCAGGGTGACGCCGGGGGTGCGGGATACGGATGTGCCCGTGACGTACTGCGCGCCGAGCAGTTCGGCGATCACCAGCGGGAGTTCGTCGGGATCGGCGGCGAGCCGGGTGGCCAGGGTGAGCGCCTTGGTCTGGCCGTCGACGAGTGCGAGAGCCGGTGCGGGCCAGATGCCGACCACCGTGCCGCCCGCGCGCATCACGGCCGTCTCCAGGGTGTGGGTGGTGACATCGGCGGGAGTGGACACCACCAACTCGTCCAGGACGCCGTTCTCCAGATGGTGCACGTGCACGGTGAGGATGTTGGCGCGGCGGTTGGCCAGATGTTTGGCCAGCGATTCGAGGCGGCCGGGGGAGTCGTCGATGCGGACGCGGATCCGCCACAGATAGTCGGCGCGGCACACATGGTCGCGGTGCCGCAGCTCCGGGCCGTGCAGCCAGGAGCCGAGCATGCGCATGGCCGAGGGTTCGACCACCCAGATGACCAGGATGGTGGTGGTGACGGTCAGCACCAGAACCGTTGCGAGATACGGCAGATGGTAGTGAACGACGAGGGCGTGCAGCGCCAGCTCCACCGGGAACACCGCCGCCAGCTTGGCCAGCGCCAGGCGGGTGCGGTGCGGATGCGGCAGACGTCCGCATACCTCACAGGCCAGGACATCGGTTCGCTTCATGTTCACCACGGTCGCCGACCGACGTTTCGGCACCGTGCACAGCTGTAACAAGACAGTGAAGGTTGGCGGCAAAAGCGCTGTGCCCTAGCGCTTTCTAGTGGCCTGCCGCACAGCGGCGGTTACACAGTGACGGGTAGCACCCGGATTGCCCCGGGAGCTCCCGAGCGAGTCAGGCGGTGGTGCGGTAACTCCGGGCCACCAGGGCCGAACGCAGGTACCACAGGCCCGATGCCTGGGTCGGGTCGAATCCGGTCAGCTGGGCGATGCGCTTGAGCCGGTAGTCCACCGTATTGGTGTGCACATGCAGCACGCGCGCCGTGCGCTGCCGGTTGAGGTTGTTGGCGATATGCCGTTGCAGGGTTTCCAGCAGTTCCGGGTGTTCGTCCAGTCGATCGAGCAGCGAGCCGAGATACTCGCGACCGGGACCCGGCCGGGTGAGCTGGTATTCCAGAGCCAGATCGTCGAAGCGGTACAGGCCGCGCACGCAGTGCAGGCGGTGCACCATATCGAGCAGGTCGTGCGCCTGTTCGGCGGCGGTGGGAATCTCCGGCGGCGTCGCGCTGACCGTGGTGGCCGTGATCGGCACCCGCGCGGCGCGCGAGAGATCGGTGACCAGGTCGTCCAGCTCCTCGGGCCGCTTGGCCGTCACCGGGATGAGGATGGTGCCGCCGTCGACGCTGAGCAGCGACAGTGCGGCATCCGCGCAGCGCGTGGCGAGTTCGGCCTGTACCCGGCGCAGCTTGCGACGCGCGACCACCTTGCCGTCCAGGGTGGGATCGGATTCCTCGGGATGCGGTGGGATCGTCAGCGCCAGTACCGAATACGACTCGGCGATCTCGATACCGCATTCGCGCGCCATGGTGGAGGTGGGATGGCCGCCGAGCAGCGCCGAGGTCAGGGTGTGCACGGCGGTGTGGTGCTCGCTGACGACGGAACGCAATTCGCGTACGTACGCCAGTGAGACGGTGGAGGTCATCCGATCCAGCATCTCCACCACCAGCTTGGCCCCGTCGATGAGGTTGTCGTAATCGCCCGGGGACAGCCGCAATTCGCCGTCGCCGCGATAGCGTGCGGTGGCGGCGGAGACCACCAGATCGAATCCGATCTTGAATCCCTCGTGGATGGCGTGATGGATGGTGTCGATGGGTACTCCCTCGCGCGCCCACTGTGCGGCGGCCTCGTGCAGCCGCTCGGTTTTGGCGGGAATATCTCGACCGTCCAGCATGCTGACGGCGATTTCCAGGCAGGTGCGGGTAATGGTGGTGACATCGCCGTAGATGGCGTCCCCGGGCAGGGTTCCGCACGGTGCGACGTTCTCGACGAAGTGGCCCACCATCTGCCGGGATAGCGCCCAGACGTCCTTGAGTGGCGAGGACATCGGTCTCCCGGAAAAGGTGAGACCCGGCCTTTCGGTGCTGTCGACGGGCATGGCTGACTCCTTCCGCGTCAAACTACCTGTGCGGCTGGATAACACTAACCATGCCCCCGGTGTCGGCGGTAGGTTTCGGGCTGATCTGTCGGATTGTCGGTGCCCGGCACACTGCCACTGTGACACTTCACAACGGCGTCCGCGCGGACTTCGGCGAGAACGCCCGGGCTGGACACATCACAGCCCGATCACCATCGGTACTGCCCGAAACTTGTGAGATATCAGGAGATTCCGATCGACTGCTGCTTTCGGTCGCTCGACTGAATAGCCTCTCCCGACATGGTTCGCGGGTGGACGAAGGGCAGTCGGGATATGCGTCGGCACGCACGGAAAGGAAGAGTTCGGAGTTGGTCGCGCACGGCCGTGGCGCTCGCGGCCGGATTGCTGGTGGCGGTACTCGCACCGGCGGCGCAGGCCCGGCCGATTTACCCCGCACCCGATCCGGATCCGTTCTACGCACAACCCGCGGATATCGCCGAGTACGCACCCGGCGATGTGCTGGACATACGACCTATGCCGGCGTTGCCGATCTTTCCGGATACCGATATCACCCTGGTGAAGTTCCGTTCCACGAATTCCGTCGGCGATCCCATCGCGGCGGTCACCACGGTGCTGACTCCACACCACCGCGACATCGACGGTCCACTGCTGTCGTATCAGCACATCATCAACGGCCTCGGCGCGCAGTGCTCGGTCTCGCGGGTGCTCTACACCGACGACCCGAATCTCATGGTGCGCGAGGCCCCGGCCTACAACTTCGCGCTGCGCCGGGGGTGGAGTATCGCCATGCCCGACCATCTCGGGCCGAACTTCGCCTACGGCGCGGCGAAACTGGGCGGTTTGATCACGTTGGACGGCATTCGGGCGGTCCAGCGAGTGGAGCAGTTCCGGCTCTCCGGCAGTCCGGTGGTGATGGCGGGCTACTCCGGTGGCGGCATGGCGACGGCCTGGGCGGCGGCACTGGCGAAAACCTATGCGCCCGAATTGCGGATCGACGGCGCCGCCGCGGGCGGGGTGCCCATGAATCTGGTGAAGATGCTGGAAAGCCTCGGTCTCGGCGCGCATCCGGTCTTCGGTCTCGCCCTGGCGGCCGGGCTCGGGCTGGAACGCGAATACCCGCGCCGCTTCCCGATCAGCTCCCAATTCAACGATCGCGGCATGCTGGTACGGCAGCAGATCGCCAATAGTTGCACCAACGACCTGCTCGCCGCGGGCGCCGGGCGTGGTGCACTCGATTTCGCCGCCAGTACCTCCATGATCGATGACCGCGAGGCGCGTGCCGTGGTGGAGGAGAACAGTCTCGAACTCTACGACGGCACACCGAATATGCCGATCTTCGAATGGCATTCGCCCATCGACGGATTGGTGCCGGTGGACGCGATCGACAATACCGTGCGACGGTGGTGTGCGGCGGGCGTGACGGTGCAATCGCTGACCGTGCCGGTCCCCGACCATCTGACCGCCGCCGTGCTCGGGCTGCCGCACGTGCTGACCTGGATCGACGCCCGTTTCCGCGGGGAAACGGCCACCGGAACCTGCTGACGAATCGAAATATTCCCACCGTCTGAGGAGTACGTGTTGTTCACCGCACTGACCGATCGTGAAATCCTGTTGGAATTGGAGCCCGTGGCCGAGCGGCATCTGAACGAACATCTGCGGCATGCCGAGAACTGGAATCCGCACGACTACGTACCCTGGGACGAGGGCCGTAACTTCGCGGCCATGGGCGGAATCGACTGGGAGCCGGAACAATCCTCGCTGTCCGAGGTGGCCCGTGCCGCCATGGTGACGAATCTGCTCACCGAGGACAATCTGCCGTCCTATCACCGTGAGATCACGGACACCCTCGGGATGGACGGCGCGTGGGGTACCTGGGTGGGGCGGTGGACCGCCGAGGAGAATCGGCACGCCATCGTCATGCGCGACTATCTGGTGGTCACCCGGGCCGTCGATCCGGTCGCCTTGGAGAGTGCGCGCATGGCGCATATGACCACCGGAATATCCAGTCCCGAACAGATTTCACAGTTCCTCAGCGGTGTCGCATACGTGACATTGCAGGAATTGGCGACCCGTATCAGTCATCGCAATACCGGAATCGCTTGCGCCGAACCGGTCGCCGAGCGCATGCTGTCCCGTATCGCCACCGACGAGAACCTGCACATGATCTTCTACCGCCGCATCGGCTCCGCCGCATTGGATCTCACGCCCGATCAGATGTTGCGCGCCATCACCGACGTGGTGACCCGATTCCAGATGCCCGGCCTGACCCAGCCGGGTTTCCGGCGCAACGCGGTGCTGCTCGCCAAGAACGGCATCTACGATCTGCGCCAGCACCTGGACTCGGTGCTGCGACCGGTGCTGCGCACCTGGCGTGTCTTCGACCGCAGCGACCTGTCGGGTGAGGGCGAACGCGCCCGCGAGGAACTGCACGCCTACCTCGAGGATCTCGAGGTGAAGGCCCGCCGCTTCGAGGAACAGCGCGACCGGGCGCTGGCCCGGGCCGCGGCGGCGGTGGGCTGAGCCGTGCGCGCGAGTATCGGCACGGCGATGGTGGCGGCGGCCCTGGCGGTCGCCCCGGTGATCGCGGCGCCGATGGTGTGGCCGGACCCGGTGGAGGTCGCCGATCCCACCGTGCTGCGCACCGAGCTGGTAGACACCGAGGTGCGCGGAAATCGTTGGGAGCGACTGCATATCGTCTCCGAATCCATGCGCCGCGTGGTGCCGGTGGATGTGCTGCGCGGTGCGGGGACCGCGCCCCGGCCCACCCTGTACCTGCTCGACGGCGTGGAGGCCGAGGCCACGTCCGACTGGATCACCCAGGGCGGCGCGCGGGAGTTCTTCGCCGACAAGCCGGTCGACGTGGTGCTCACCAGCGGCGGCATGGGCAGCATGTACACCGACTGGCACCACTACGACGCGACGCTCGGACTCAACCGCTGGGAGACCTTCCTGACCGAGGAGCTGCCGCCCATCGTGGAGGATTACCTGCACGGCAACGGTCACCGCGCCATCGCGGGCGTCTCCATGGGCGCACAGGGCGCGATGATGATCGCCGGACGCCATCCCGGCCGCTATCGTGCCGTAGCCGGACTGAGCGGCTGCTACTCCACCGCCGACGAGCTGGGTCGCGCCATCACCCGCATCACCGTGGGCTCCCGCGGCGGCAATGTGGACAACCTCTGGGGCCCGCCGAACTCCCCGGACTGGCTGGCGCACGACAGCCTGCTCGGCGCGGAGGCGCTGCGCGGAACCACCATCCACCTGTCGGTCGCCAGCGGCGTACCCGGCCCCGCGAATCTCATCGCCCTCGCCCAGGCCCCGGATATCGCCGACGCCCTGAGCAAGGCCGGTGGCGGTGTGGCCCTGGAGGCCGGTGCGCGCAGCTGCACCGAACGCTTCGCGCAGCGCCTGGCGCAGTTGGGGATCCCCGCGACCGTGCACTACGCACCGGCCGGTCTGCACGCCTGGCCGGATTTCGCGGCCCAACTGGAACCGGCGTGGCGGACCCTCGCGGGCGCGCTGGACGTTGCGGCGGAGTGATTTTCGCCCATTGCCGCAGGCCAACCGGGCGTGCCGACGAAGTTCCGCCGACCTCGGGTTACTCCACCGCCAGCCGGGTAGTGCGTCGACAGGGCCGCGATGCGGTCCGTCCCGAAGCAACGACCGACGCACGGAAGGAATTGCGATGGCGGATCCGAAGAATCCCGGCCAGTTCGGGAACCGAAAAGACACAGAGGAGCAGGCTCGCAAGGGCGGCCAGGCCAGCACCGGCAGCTTCGGCGGCAAGAACGCCGCCGATCCGCACGAGGCCGGCCGCAAGGGCGCGCGGG
>NZ_JASCXP010000211.1:0-12742 GCF_030010695.1 Nocardia sp. CC201C | reverse complement strand
GCCACGCCGAGCGGATCCCAGCCCGGCGGGGCGGGGCGGAAGTCCGGTGAGATGGGGGCGGGGCCGTAGGAGCGGCGCTCGGGTTCCGAGGCGGAGGGAATCCGGTGCGGGTCGGGAGATTCGCCCGGGTGTCGTCCGGGTTCGGGCGAGTAGGGCGGCGTGTCGTCCGCTCCGGAGCCGTACGACGCATCATCGTCGTTCGGGAGTTCGTCCGTAGACGCCGACGGGTCTTTGCGCAGGGTGACCGATTCCACGATATCGCCTTTGACTCGTAGCACCTCGGTACGCGTCCTTCTCTCGGGTGACTGCTCGGTTGGCGTCGGATCGCCCTCGGGGGCAGTCGAATTCGAGGCGAGTGGTTTCGCGGTGGTGGGGTCGCCCTTGGACAGTTCGACGGTCGGGGCCGGGTCGTCGTCGGATGCCGCGGCCGTGCCGTCCCCGGACTCTCCGGTCCCCGTGCTCCCGTCGGGTTTCGGCAGCACTTCGGTGCGGGCGGTGGCGTTCGAATCGCCCTCGCGCACCGGCGGTTCCGCGCGTAGCTCGCTGGTGGCGGCCTGCCGCGCCGGATCGGGCTCGTAGTGGTCGGGCAGGGTGGTGTACGGCCCGTACGGCGAGGTGGTGCCGGGGTAGCCGGTCCACTGCGGTGAGCCGGGGAAAGCGGTCCCCGGGTATCCGGTGGTCGTCGGGTACCCCATAGCGGCGAATCCCGAATCCAGGCTCCCCACCGGCGGTTCCGGTTGCCGCTGGTAGAGCAGCCACCAACCGCCCAGCATGAGCGCGAAGCTGATCAGTCCGGAGCCGCCGAGCCCGGTACCGACCGGTCCGGCGGTCATGATCGCGATACCCAGCGCCACCATCAACACGATGGTCTTGGTGTGCGACTGCGAACTGCGTCCCTTCCCGAACAGCGATTCGGCGGCCGACGCCTCGTCCCCCTCCTGGCGCATGAGCACCCAGCTCGCGAGGTACAGCACGATGCCCGCGCCGCCGAAGAAGGCCGAGATCACGAAGGCGACCCGCACCAGTACCGGATCGACGTTGTACCGCCGCCCGAATCCGGCGGCCACGCCCGCGATCGGCCCCTGCCGCGGCATTCGCACCGGCCGGGTCTGCCAGAGATGATGAAGCTGATCGCTGAAGCTGCCCCGTCCGGCGCCACTGGACCAGTCGCTCGCTGAGTTCATGGTCCCATCGTCGCGCCGCCCGCCGCTCAGCCGCATCGGGGTTCACCCTGAAAATGGGCCTGAACTCCCGGAGCAGCGCGCTCAGCTGCCGGGGAAGCCGGGTGGCAGCGGCTGGAAGTCGGCCTTGAACTTCGGGCCCGGCGGCAGGCCGCGCAGCAGTGCGCTGGTCCAGGCGACCGCGGGAATCCATCCGGTCACGGCGTTGGTGATGTGCTCGGGCACCGGCACGGTGTAGAAGCGCAGGTCCGCGCCGCGCTCCCAGTACGAGTTCACGGTGGGGATCACCACCGACGGCGGGATCAGCTCATCCCACAGGCCGTGCCACCACAGCACCGGCGTATCGGGGATGTATTTGCCGAGGCTGTTGTCCCGCAGCACCTTCAGTACCTCGGGTGAATTCTCCAGCGACTTGCCCGGTTGGTAGTAGGCGCTGATCGGACGGTACGACCCGGTCAGCGCGATGGTGGCGTAGCAGCGGTCCTGGAAGTCCGCGAGCAGCCGCTGCCCCTCCTCGGTGAGCAGTTCCTTCGGATCGAAGACGTCCGGGTATTCGCGGGCCAGCGCCGCCATTCCGAGCCACATGGTGAAGTTGCTGGTGCCGGTCAGGCCCGGCTGCGGCTGGGTGGCGTAGCGCGCGATGCCCACCAGGTCGCCCGGGGTGCCGCCGATGCTGGTGCCGAGAATCCGCACATCCGGTGCGTAGGTGGCGCGCAGTTCCGCCGCGCGGATGGAACCCGAGCCGCCACCGGAGTAGCCGTAGAGCGCGATGCCGGAATCGGTCAGGCCCAGGCCCGGATCGTTCTTCATGGCACGCAGGCTGTCCAGCACCATCTTGCCCTCGGCATAGGTGTTGAAGGTGTTGAACTTGCCGTCGAAGTCGGGCACGTTGATGGCGAAGCCCTGCGCCAGCCAGTACTGGGCGAGCGCGGCCTCCTTCATGGTCCCGGTCCGCAGCGTGTAGGACGGATTGCAGGAGGAGTCGGTGGAGTCGATCGCCTCCTGGAAGGACACCACCGGGCGCGGGCTGCCCACCCACGGAATGCCGGGGACGATCACGGTGGTGGCGGTGACGATCGGATTGTCGTGCACGTCGTTGGACCGGTACAGCAGCTGCTTGGTGTAGACCGGGAACGGAATCCCCAGGATCCGGGTCTGCACCTCGCGCGAGCGCACGATCTGTCCGGGCTGGTAGGCGGCGATATCCGCCGGATCGTCGTACCAGGGGTCCTCCTCCGGCACCGGAATCGGCAGCAGGTCGTACAGCTCCGGTTCGGACGGCAGCCGCGGCAGCTGATTCTGGTCGGGCGGGAAGGTCGGATATCCGGGTTCGGCGACCGCCGTCCCCGCCGCACTCACCGCCACTAGCCCCGACATCGCCATCACGGCGAGTCGGCGCAGGCGCGCCTTGCTCACTTGGATCCTCCAGCGTCGTTGCTCGTATCGCCGATCGCACTTACTCGGCGGTCAGTTGCCAGCTCACAGCACATGACAGCAATGCGCTATCGGCAGACCGCCGAGAGTGGACGGATCCGACTGTGCATATGCACAAGTCCCCCGGCCTCAGGGTGTGAATCCGGGTGTTTCCGGATGCCGCGGTGTCGGGTGTGCGTGCCACTATCGAAGGCATGTACCCACCGGTGCCCTTCTTCGACCCTGCCCAGGGGCCGCCCGTCGCGCATGTGCCGCGGCTGATGCGGCGCTCCGGTGGGCGGATCGTCGGCGGTGTGGCCGGTGGGCTCGCCGATCACCTCGGTGTGGACGTGTTCAAGGTGCGGATGGCGTTCGTGCTGTTGTCCGCCCTGGCCGGGGCCGGGATCCTGGCGTACGGACTGCTGTGGATCTTCACCCCGGGCGGTGGGGACGACACCCCGCCGTCGGCGCGGGAGCGGCGGCAGGGCATCGGGTTGGCGCTGCTCGGGTTGGCGCTGTCGGTGGCCATGGCGTGGGTGTTCAGCGGGACCGCCGCCCAGGTGATCGGGCCGATCATCGTGGTCGCCGTCGGCGCGGCGCTGGTGTGGCGCGAGTTCGACGAGGACGGGCCGCGCTCGGTCCTCGGCCTGCCCGCCAAGGCGTCGGTGGTGACCTGGGCGCGCATCGTCGGCGGGGCCACCCTCATCGTGGTCGGTCTCGGTGTGGTGGTGTTGGCGCGCATCGATCTGAGTTCGCTCGGTTCGGCGCTGCTGGCGGTGGCGGTCACGCTGATCGGCGCGGGACTGCTCACCGTGCCGCTGTGGCTGCGCATGATGCGCGCGCTCAACGACGAGCGCTCGGCTCGCATTCGCAATGAGGAGCGTGAGGAGATCGCCTCGCATCTGCACGATTCCGTCCTGCAAACCCTCGCCCTGATCCAGCGGCAGGCCGACAATCCGCAGGAGGTGGTGCGGCTGGCCCGCAGTCAGGAGCGGGAGCTGCGCAAATGGCTGTTCGACGACACCGGGCCCGCGCATTCCAGTCTGGCCGCGGCGCTGCGCACCATCGCCGGTGAGGTGGAGGACCAGCACGGCGTGAAGGTCACGCCGGTGACCGTCGGCGATGTCACCATGGATCTCGACGACAGCGGCAGCGGGCTGCCCAAGGAGCATTTCACCGCGATTCTCGGGGCCACCCGGGAGGCGCTGGTCAATGCCGCCAAACATGCGGGCGTCCCGGCCATCGACCTGTTCGCGGAGGTCGAACCGCATCAGGTGAGCGTCTTCGTGCGTGACCGCGGCAAGGGGTTCGACCCCGACGCCGTCTCCGCCGACCGGCAGGGCCTGGCCAAATCCATTCACGGCCGGATCGAGCGCCGTGGCGGCACCGTCGAGGTGAAGTCCGCGCCCGGCCGCGGTACCGAGGTGCGAATCTTCATGCCGCGCAAGGACGGCGCCGATGAGCGGTTGGTCGTTCGCACCGATGAGCCGGTATCGGGTGAGGAACCGGCGACCGAGTCGCCGAACGAGCGGGTGACCGATGACGCGACCGTGGAGGGTCGGCGCTGACCGCCACGTCGGCGCAGCGTGTGGTACGGATGTGGGTGGGTTCGATCCGCAGGCAGCGTGAGGAGATGCAGTGAGTGTCCGGGTCTTTCTCGTCGACGATCACGCCGTGTTCCGGTCGGGAGTGCGCGCGGAGCTGAGCCGGGAAACCGATATGCAGGTGGTCGGCGAGGCCGGTGGGGTGGCCGAGGCGATCGCCGGAATCAAGGCCAGCACACCGGATGTGGTGCTGCTGGACGTGCACATGCCCGACGGCGGCGGCGTCGCGGTGTTGCAGGGGATCGAGGCGGGGCCGGTGTGCTTGGCACTCAGCGTCTCCGATGCGGCCGAGGATGTGATCGCGGTGATTCGGGCGGGGGCGCGCGGCTATGTCACCAAGACCATCTCGGGACCGGAACTGGCCGACGGCATCCGCCGGGTGGCCGGGGGCGACGCGGTGTTCAGCCCGCGGCTGGCCGGATTCGTACTGGACTCCTTCACCGGCCGGTCCCAGGTGCCGGAGCCGCCGCTGGATCCGGAACTGGATTCGCTCACCCCGCGGGAGCTGGAGGTGCTGCGCCTGCTGGCGCGCGGCTACACCTATCGGGAGATCGCCGAGAATCTGTTCATCTCGGTGAAAACCGTGGAGACGCACGCCTCCAATGTGCTGCGCAAGACGCAGCAGTCAAACCGCAACGCCCTCACCCGCTGGGCGCATCGTCGGCGCATCGACTGAGCGGCACGCGCCATCCTGCCCGCCGGGTCCCCTCCGCTCGGCGGGCAGGATGCTGCGCGAACCGGTGGCGTGGTGCCGCCGATCCCGCTGGACTATCTGGGTGCTGAGCCGAACGACGGCCTCCTCCAGGGTGATTCCGAGATCCTCGGCGCGGGCCGCGGCCAGTTCGAAGGCGAGCAGCACCTCCTCGGTCGGCGTGTCACCGGCGGCCGCCGTGGCCAGGTCGAAGTCGCCCAGGAATTCGTCGAGCGCCATTCCGCTCATCGCCTGCACCTTGGTCAGGAAGCGTCCGGGCAGCCAGCTCAGGGTCCAGCCGTTGCCGCGGGGATCGTAGATCGCGATTTCCGGGGTGAGGTCGCTGGTGATCGACCAGTCGGTGATCCGGAGTGTCATGGTGCTCGCCTCCTGCTCAAGGTTCTCGTGACTTGGCTTGTTGGCGTGGATGTTTCGCGGGCGGGGCCGTACCTAAATGCTAAGAGTCGCCACTTTGGGACGTCAATAAAGCTTTAGTGACTTGTGATGATATTTAGTAAGCATTTCTGCCCTAATTTAGGCAGTAAGAATGGATTTCAGCACGAGTAGGCTGTCAATTGTCCGGTGAGCAGTGCACGGAAGCGTAAGAACACCGCCGAAGGCCGGGTGAGCTACCGTGCATCGTGTGTCACCCGTCTCGGGGGTTACGGCGGTGTGCCGCATGAAGTTCCAGGTGAGAGGGCATAACATCCATCACTCGACAACCGATGACACATCGTGATTAGAATGTCGCCTCGTGACACTCTGTGTGCACGCGAATTCCGGGCGACCGACAGGAGGCGCCCGATGACCCGGCCCGCGGACAACGAGCGGATTGGCGAGTTGGTACGCCGCCTGCGTATCGAACGCGGCTATACCCAGGCGTCCCTGGCGGCCAAGGCGGACTGTTCGCGCAGCCTCATCCAGCAGATCGAGAACGGCACCCGCATCCCGCCGCTACCGCTGCGGGAGCGGCTGAGTCTGGCGCTGGGAGAGGAACTTCCGATGTCGGGCCCGGCCGAGCCCGGCGAGGCCGCCGGCAGCGAGTACTACGAGCTGCGCATGCGGTTCAACGTGCTGCTCGGCAAGGACCCGCAGCTGGTGGAGCGCGCCCTCGTCATCGCCCAGCGCCTCATCGACGCGGCCGGCGCGCGCGACGACATCGAACCGCTGCGCCTCATCGCCGACCGGCAACTGGAACGCGCGGAAGAGATTCTGGCGCAGATACCCTCACGCAGCGCCACCGTGTGGGAGTGGAACACGGTGCTGGACTGGCTCACCATTCTCGGCCAGGCGGCCCACTCCGTGCGCGCCATCCACACCGCGGACCTGGGCACCATCGGCGGCGACGTCGGCGACGACTACCACCAGGCCATTCTGCGGCTCGCCGCCGCCGGGCGGGATGTGCGGCGCATGTATGTGCTCGACGGCATCGACGATGTGGTGCCTTACGAGGACAAGCTGTGGCGGCAGGCGCGCGCCGGCGTGGTGAGCATCCTGGTCAAGCGTGAACACGCCCGCAACGCCCAGAGCATGCTGGTGGTCGACGAACGCTATGTGGCCGTGGGGGAATACGACTACTCCCGGCAGGCGCGCGTCGCCACCCGCTTCTCCGCGCTCAAACACGATGTGGAATTCGCGGTGAAGCGGTTCGAGAAGCTCTACGACCTCGCTCGGGAAGGGTCGGCCATCACCGTCAACGATATCGTCGCCGCGCCGGAGTTGGCCCGCTACGAGCGGCTCACCGACGACGGTTGCCGCGAGCTGTTCCGGGAAGCACTGGAACGGCAATGGCGTGAGCTACCCGCACCCGGAGAAGCGCCGCGAGGTGATCGGTGGTGAACCACCGGTTCGAACTGGGTGCCCGCACCAGCCGCTCGGAGGAGCGCAAGCGCGAGGTGCGGCGGTATCTGGGTGCGGCGCAGTGGTTTCCGGGGACCGAGGGGCGGATCTATCCGGAGGTCATCGACGCCTACCACGGAGAGACGGGGCTGGCCCCGGACGCCAAGGCGGTCGCGGCGCTGGACCGGGCGTGGAACGAGCTGCTGCGGCTGGAACGCCCGGCGGAGTACCGCGACGGGGTGCTGTACGACAAACGCCAGCCCATGATTCTGCGAGAGTTGGCCGCCGACAAGCTGTTCGGGCGGTTGTGGCAGCCGACGGCCGAGGTGGCCGGGGTGCGGGTGCGGCCCGAGGAGGTCGTGGTCTGCCCCTATTCGAGCACGGTGCTGCTGGAGGAGGCCGTGGCCACGCTGGCCCGGCCCGGCGGGGTGATCGTCTGTCCCGAGGGCTTCTACAAGAGTTCCAGCATTCATGTGGAGAAGTACGGGCTGAGCATCGTGACCTGCCCCGCCACCGCCGACGACGCGTTCCGGATCGACCCGGAGGCGCTGGCGCGCTGCCTGGACGGCTACGCGGCGCAGGGGCGGCTGTGCGGCGTGCTGCTCACGCTGCCCGGGAATCCGGTCGTCGCCGACTACTCGGCCGAGCAGCTGGGCGAGATCGGGCGGGTGCTGCTGGAGCGCGACGTGCCCGTCATCTGCGATATGGCCTTCGACCGGCTGGTGGAGCACATTCCGCTGGCGGCGGTGCGGGTCGCGGGCGCGGGCGGGGTGCGGCGGATGTACGACCGGGTGCTGACCGTCACCGGTAATTCCAAGGGCTACAACGCCTTCGGGCCCTGCAAGTTCGGCGCGGCCTGCACCGGTGACGCGGTGTGGCTGCGGGAGGTGAGGGAGCGGCTGACCATCGCCTTCCAGCGGGAGACCACCCATCTGGTGCGCGCCACCCTCGAACACACGGGGGAGGAGTACTTCACGGCCAACCGCACGCGGATGCGGGCGCAACTGGAACGGGCGCGGATGCGGATCGAGGGACTCAACGCCCGGGTGGGCGTGCCGGTGCTGCGTCCGCTCGGCAGTTTGCAGGGCATGTTCCTCAGCGTGGTCTTCGACCGCGCGATCCTGGAATCGGCGGGGGTGCACAGCAGTGCGCAGCTCGAGGATGTGCTGTTGGCCGCCGCCGGAATCGACAGCGTGGCCCTGGACCGCACCGGGTCGCCGCGGCTGGGGGTGCGGCTCAATGTGCTCGCGCCGCGCAAGGCTCCCGGCAGTGAGTCCGCCGATCTGCTGGACGAATTGTTCGACCGGATCGAGCGTTTGGTGCTGGATATGGTGGCCGGGCTGACCTACGGGCAGGTGCTGGCCGGGCGCGGGTTGCCGGACCTGCCCGAATTCGCGGCGGCGTCGTGATCGTCGGCGTACCGCGCGAGACGGCTTCCCGGGAACGGCGGGTCGCACTGACTCCCAATGATATTCGCGGGTTGGTGGCGGCAGGCGTGACGGTGGTCGTGGAGCGCTCGGCCGGACTCGGGGCCGGGTTCGCGGACGCCGACTACGCGGCGGCCGGTGCGGGTGTCGTGGCCGACCGGCAGGTGATCTTCGGTCGTTGCGACGTGGTCGCCTGGGTGAAAAAGCCCGCCTTCGAACTGGATTCGATGCCGCTGCGTCCGGGTATGCGGCTGGTCGGATTCCAGGACCCGATCGCCCGCCGGGCCGAGATCGCCGCCCTGCGGGCGCGCGGAATCGACTCGGTGGCCTTCGAACTCGTCCCGCGCACCGACCCGCCCGCCTCCCACGACGCGCTCTCCGCCATGAGCCGTTTCGCCGGGCGGCTCGCCTATGCCGAAGGGCGGGAACTGCTGTCGCCCCGGGACCGGCCGTTGCGTGTCCTGATCCTGGGTTGCGGGCAGGCCGGGCTGGCCGCCGTCGCCGCGGCCGTCGACCACGGTGACGAGAAGCCGACGGTCTTCGGCAACCGCGCCGAGCAGGAGTCCGCCGCATTCGCCTGCGGCGCAGGGGTATTCGTGCCGGATGTGAGCCCGGACCGCATCCGCGACCACATCGAACGCGAAGCCCCGGACCTGATCTGCTGCGCGGCCGTACACCGTGGTGACCGCGCGCCCTTGCTGCTCGATGCCGACGCGTTGGACGCTCTCGGTGCGGGTGCGGGTGCGGGTGCGGGTGCGGGTGCGGGTGCGGGTGCGGGTGCGGGTGCGGGCGCTAGTGTGAGTGCGGTGGTGGTCGATCTCGCGGCCAAGGCGGGCGGCAACTGCGTCGCGACCCGTGTGGACGCCACGACCACTCTCGCCAATGGCGTTGTGGTCACCCACCGTTCGAACTACCCGGCCGCACAGCCCCGCGCGGCCAGCGTGGCGTACGGCGCGGCCACCGCCGCCATGATCCTGCGACTCCTGGGCTCCGCGCCGCACCTCTAGGACCGGTCGCCGGATACCCCGGTCGCAGGATGCCCGGCCGCTGGGATGCCCGGTCGCCGGATGTCTGGCCGCTGGGATGTCTGGCCGCTGGGATGTCCGGCCGCAGCGGATACCGCCGCCCGGGCGCATGCCGTGCTGACCGAGGTGCGGCACTCGAGCACGGGCCGTGTGGGCGCCGAGGCGCCACTGCGGTGAATGCGGGGAACCAACGGGTTCGTAGGTCGCCACCACGAGTGCCGGTGCCAGCCTATCCGGCGGCGGATCTCGGTGAGACGAACCGGTTCGACGGGCATACCGCCATGGCGCGGGCGGCTACATCACCGCCACGAGGATCACGATGATGATCAACAGGCCGATGAGCAGGCCGATGGCCACCGCGAGCGGACCCGCGTTGGGGCCGAGGTTGGCGAAGTCGATGCCCTTCGGCTTGCGCTGTGCCGCTGCGGGAGCGGCGGTTTGGGTGCGCGGCGGGCGGGGGAGCGGGGTGGAGTGCGGGCTGCGCAGGCCCGCGGCGGAGTTGCGGGCTGCCCAGGCGGGGATGGTGCCGTCCTCGGTGCGCACGGGCGCGCCGAGAATGTAGGGGGCGGTGCCGGGACCGAATGCGGCCGTGAGGATCTCATTGCGGGCCTCGGTCATGGTGGGGCGGCGCTGCGGTGCCGGCTCCATCATGTGCAGCAGGGCCTGGGTGAGCGGTCCGGTGCGCTCCGGCGGGATGATCTGCGCCATGGCGGCCCGCTGCACCACCGCGTCGCTGTCGTCGGAGAAACCGTAGGGCGGCTGGCCCTCGATGGCGGTGTACAGCGTCGCGCCGAGTGAGAACACATCGCTGGCGCTGGTCGGCTGTGCCCCGCGCGCCACCTCCGGCGGCAGGTAGGCGGGGGTGCCGGTGATGACATCGGGATCGTCCATGCCGTCGCCGACGCCGCGTGAGATGCCGAAGTCGCTGAGCTTCACCATGCCCACCTCGTCGCCGCGGTCGGCGACGAGGATATTGCCGGGCTTGATATCGCGGTGCGTGATTCCGGCGGCGTGCGCGGCCGCGAGCGCGTCGGCCACCTGCGCGCCGATCTGCGCCACCTCGATGGGGGAGAGCCGGTCCACCAGCGCCAGTGCCTTGGCCACGCTGCGCGAGGGCAGGTACTCCATGACCAGCCACGGCTCACCGGCCTCGAGCACCACGTCGTAGACGGCGATGGCGTGCTCGTGTGAGAGCTTGGCCGCCACCCGGCCCTCGTGGACGATCTGGTTGCGCACCGCCTCGGCCTGCTCCTCGCTCAGTCCGGCGGTGGTGAGCACCTGTTTGATGGCGACGTCGCGGTGGAGTAGGCGGTCGGTTGCCAGCCACACCGCGCCCATGCCGCCGCCGCCGATTTTGGATTGCAGGCGGTAGCGGCCGGCCACCAGGTAATCGGGGCCGACGATGGGACGGGCGCGTTCGGTCACGGGTGCAGGGTAGCGGAAAACCATCCCGACGGGCCTGCTTCGAAACCCGAGGTTTGCGCCACTCCCCCTTGACGTGACCGAGGTGTCGGGTTCTACTGGATTGCACTCGAACGTATATTCGAATGTTGTGGGTAGCTGGATCGGTGCTGGGTATTCGGGATCCGGTAGCGGCGGATCCATCGGTGGGAGAGGTGGTCGATGATGGGTTCGGCTGGGCAGGTGCGGGGGCAGCAGCTCGAGCAGCTGCGGCGGCGGATGGCCGCGATCCCGGCCCGCGGCGCGGATCCGTCCGGACGAGCCGCGGTGTCCGGCGCGTTCCGACGGGAAGCGCTGCCCGTCCCGCCCGCGCTGGTGGAGTTGCTGCCCGAGGGCGGGCTGGCCAAGGGGTCGGTGGTCGCCTACACCGGCGCCAGCTCCCTGCTCTCCGGTCTGCTGGCCGCCGTGACCGGTGCCGGAGGGCACGCCGCCGCGGTCGGTCTGCCCCGTCTCGGTCTGCTGGCCGCCGCCGAAATGGGAGCCCAGCTGGGTCGCCTGGCGGTCGTGGCGGACCCCGGCCCCGACCGTCTGGAGGTGGCCTCGGTCCTGCTGGACGGCCTGGACCTGGTGGTCCTCGGCCTCGACGGAGCCGCCGTGCCGCCGTCGCGCGCCCGCGTGCTCTCCGCTCGCGCCCGCGCCCGCAGCTCCACCCTCGTGGTCACGGACGGCTCCTGGTCCGGCCCCTCCCTGCGCATCGATACCAAGGTCACCGGTTACGACGGCCTCGGCCGCGGCTGCGGCCGTCTGCGCACCGTCCGCCTCGACGTCTCCGTCCGCGGCCGCTCCCTCCCACCCCGCCACGGCCGTCTCGCCACCTTCCCCCGCAACGGCCGCGTCGAATGGGATCACACGCCCGTCGAAACCCTCCGCCCCGCCCACGCCGACCCCGCCCACCCCACCGGCACCACCGCGGACTCCCTCCGCACCCCGACCGATCCGCTCGCTCGCCATGCGGCTTCTTGAACCGCCGCGTTCCGGTGCGGGTGCGCCGAGGCCGGACCTCGGGCGGTCGGCCCGTGCAGCTGTGGCCGTGGCGGAAACGAATGCGCGGTGGGGAGCGCTCGGGTGGTCGGCGTGAGCGGGCGGTCCACGTCTCGGGTGTTGGCGGTGTGGTGTCCGGATTGGCCCGCGGTGGCGGCGGCGGCCGTGGCGGGGGTGCCGGTGACTCGGCCGGTGGGGGTGTTCTCGGCGAATCGGGTGGTGGCCTGTACGGCGGTGGCTCGGGCCGAGGGGGTGCGGCGGGGGGCGCGGCGGCGGGAGGCGCAGGCTCGGTGTCCGGAACTGCTTGTGGTGCAGGATGATCCGGATAGGGATGCGCGGGCGTTCGAACCGGTGGTGGCGGCCGTGGATGCGACGGTGCCGGGGGTGGAGGTGTTGCGGCCGGGGCTGCTGGTGCTGGCGGCTCGGGGCGCGGCGCGGTATTTCGGATCGGAGGAGGCGGCGGCGGAGCGGTTGGTGGACGCGGTGGCGGCGGTAGGGGTGGAATGCCAGATCGGGATCGCCGACGAACTGTCGACGGCGGTGTTCGCCGCGCGGCGCGCCACCCTGGTGCCGCCCGGAGGCGGCGCGGCCTTCCTCGCGCCGCTGCCGATCGGCGAACTCGCGGTGGAACCCGCCCTGTCCGCCCCGGAACGCGCGGACCTGGTGGATCTGCTGCACCGCTTGGGATTACGCCGCATCGGCGACTTCGCGGCGCTCACTCCCGCCGAGGTGTCCTCCCGTTTCGGCGCGGACGCCATCGCCGCGCACCGCTGCGCGCTCGCCCGACCCGAACGCCGACCCGGCACCCGGCCGCCCGCCGCCGACCTCACCGTGGAATACCGCTGCGACCCGCCCATCGACCGCGTGGACGCCGCCGCCTTCGCGGGCCGCATGCTCGCCGCCCAGCTGCACGAACGCCTCGCCGCCGCCGCGGTGGCCTGCACCCGCCTGTCGATCCAGGCGGAAACCGCTGCCGGAGAACACCTCTCCCGCACCTGGCGCTGCGCCGAACCCCTCACTCCCGACAGCACCGCCGACCGCATCCGCTGGCAGCTCGACGGCTGGCTCACCCGCCGCACCCGCGGCGGCGATCGGGCGGATCCGCCCGCGCCCACCGCCC
>NZ_JASCXP010000210.1:0-12719 GCF_030010695.1 Nocardia sp. CC201C | reverse complement strand
AGCAGCTGCGCAAGCTGGAGACCCTGCGCGAGGCGCTGGGTGCGGGCGCGGCCGATATCGACCGCGAGCTGGAGGCCGCGCGGGAGAAGATCGACGCCGCCCGTGCCGAGCAGAAGGCCGCCCGCAAGGCCGCGCACGAGTCCATCGAGGCGGTGGGCAGCGCGGAGGGCGCGCACCGCGCCGCCCACGACGCGCTCGGCACCGCCCTCGCCGAATTGCGCACCGACGTGCGGACTCTCGCCCCGTACGCCCGTCCGGATCTACTCACCCTGCTCGGCGCGCAGGCCGAAAGCCGCTGGCCCAGCAGCGATGCCGCCTGGTCCACCCCGGAGCAGCTGCTCTACCGCATCGAGAACGGCGATCCGGAGCAGCAGCCGGTGCTCCCGCCCGAGGTGCTCGAACTGTTCGAGAACCTCTCCGCCGCAACCGCTGCGGTGCGGGCGGGCGAGGCGGCCCGCAAATCCACCCGCAGCGCGGTCACCACCGCGCTGCAGGAGTTCGATGCCGCCCTCGCCGCCTCCCGCCAGGACTACCGCCTGCAGTGGGATGCCGCCGACGGACTCACGGTGGTACAGGTGCACGACGAGCACGGCCTGTCGGCCCTGGCCGATTTCGCCGAGCGCATCGCCGCCGCCCGGCGCGATCAGGAATTGCTGCTCACCGACTCCGAGCGCCGCATCCTGGAGGACGCCCTGCTCACCGGCCTGGCCCAGCAGATCCACGAACGCACCGGCGACGCCCGCGATCTCATCGCCAAGATGGGTGCGGAGATGAAGCAGCGGCACATGTCCTCGGGCAACACCATCGGCGTGCACTGGGTGCTCGCGGATACGCTCTCCGATCCGGCGCGGGCGGTCTGCAAGATTCTCGACCGCGACTCCTCCGAGCTCACCGCCGACGACCTGTCGACCATCCGCTCGCATTTCGCAGCGGAGATCCGGGCCGCCCGCGCCGCCCATCCGGAGCGGTCGTTCCCGGAGATCCTCGCCACCACACTGGATTACCGCACCTGGCGGGTGTTCTCCTTCACCATCATCACCGCCGACGGCACCGAGGACCGGCTCACCGTGGCCCGGCACAGCGCCCTGTCCGGCGGCGAACAGTCGGTCTCACTGCATCTTCCGCTGTTCGCGGCCGCGCACGTCATGCTCGATTCGGCCGATCCGCAGGCGCCGCGCCTACTCGCCCTGGACGAGGCGTTCGCCGGTGTCGACGACAACGGTCGCAGCGAATTGCTCGGCCTCTCGGTGCAATTCGATCTCGACCTGTTCATGACCGGCTACGACCTGTGGATCACCTACGACCACGTTCCCGCCTGCGCCCACTACGATCTCGCCCACTCCGCGGCTGAGAACACCGTCAGCGCCACCCTGCTCGTCTGGGATGCGGGCGATCTGCTCGCCGAACACGACGGCACCGACCTCACCACCGCCCTCGGCTCCCCCAACCGCCGCCGCACACCGCACACCATCGAAGGCGGCATCCCCCTCACCGACACTCTCCTGGCCGACGCCTGACCGCGAAGGGGAAATCGAAGGCGGCATCCCCTCGCCGACACTCTCCTCGCCGATGTCCGACCGCGAGGGGGAACCGGTGGCAGACCCCTCCCGGGCGTTACCGCCACCGGTTCCCGTGATCACTCGACCTACTCGGCGCGGTGTGGTCAGGGGTGGGCGGGCGCTTCCAGCGGGACCACCACGGCGGGCTGGGGGTGGGTGGGGCCGGTGGGGTGGGCGTAGCCGAGCCAGCCGGTGCCGATGAAGACGGCCAGCAGGATGGCGGTGGGGAGTTCGAGCAGGAGCCAGCCCGGCGGGTAGAGAGGTTCGCTGCGGGCGGCGCGGCGGATCGGGGGTCTCGGGTGTGCGAGGGCGGAGCGTGCCGTGCGGTTGGTGCTGCGGTTGCCGTGCCTGACCACCCGAAAAACCTCCCGAATCGTCCCCGCGGGTGTGCGGGGCGCAACGATGCCTGACCGATGTCGACCGTCGTGACGACGGAGTGCCGGCACGTGCGCCAGCGTCACACTATGCCGAACCACCTGCGCACACACCGGGCGAATGTGCGGACATCGCCTTGTCCGCGGGTTTGTCGCCCGGTGCGGCGTTCAGCGCGCGGAGGCGTCGGGTAGTCGGGCGGGGCAGGGCTGGCCGGGCAGGGTGGCGAGTTCGAAATGCCACCATTCGTTGTCGAAGGTGCGGCACAGACCCCAGCGGTTGCCGTTGACCTCCAGCCACGCCGCGCCCTCCCGCGGGCCGACGTCCACGGCCTGGCCGGTGACATGGGTGGATTCCTCGGGCGGCAGCACCCAGCGGCGAGCCTCCTCCGGGCTGCCGTAGGTGGCGATGCCGTCCTCCCACATGGCCTGCTGTTCACCGGGGCTGCGGTAGCCGGAGGTGATGGACAGCGGAACGCCCTGGGCGTGCGCCTCGGCGGCGGCCAGGTCGTAGGCGATGGCCAGCAGCGGGTCCAGGCCCGCGGTGGTGGCGACGAACCGCGCGGGTGGCTGGCCGGCACCGGCGGAGACCAGGTGGGTCGCGAAGTCCGCCACGCGGGTGCCGCCGAAGACGAGCAGGGCGGCGGCATCCGACGGCGTGAAGGACCGCGCCGTCGCGGACTCCCCGCCCGCGCCCGACGGCCACACCGTGGCGACCACCCCGTCGCGCGGGGACACCGTGGCGTCCGCCACCCCCGCCGGTGCGGTACCGGTTTCCTCGGTGGCGGCGGGAACAGCGGGTTCGGGGTGCGCGTGCGCCACCGATGTGCTCACGCCGCCGAACGCGGTACCGGCCAGCAGCGCGAGTACGGCTCCACGCCGCACCCCGCGCCCGCCCTCGGCACCGCGAGAACCACCCTCGCCCTTGTTCATCCGCATCCGCTCACCTCCACATATTCGTTCGCACACCCGACTCGGATCGGTCCCGAACCCGACCCGGTGCCACCCGACACCCGGCCCCGCAGGAGAACGCCGAAAACTCGCGAACCAGATCTTCCGCACAGCGACCGTCCGCGCATCCTATCGGCCCCACACCCCCACGGCGTTTCGCACCACGGCACGCCGCCGCGCCGGAATCGCACACGGACAGCCTCGACCGAACGGCGGCCGCTTGCGCGCCACCGCCGTTTTGCGCGCCGATGCCGACCGTGCGACAACCAGTCCGGCGCGACAGCCGCCGATGGGACGACTGGCACTCCGACAACCGCCCGACCGGGCGGTGGCCGCAGCCCCCAGCGACCCGAGCCGAACCCGCCGGAACGGTGGGCCGGGCGGCGGGCAGGTGCGGTTGGATGCGGAGGGCGCGTCCAGGCGACCAAGCCGTATTCGGTGCGTTGGCGACGGCGAGACCCGGCCTTGCCGCCCCGGCCACGGTCGCCCCGCCACGGGTGCGGCCCAAGTCGCGGGTGTAGAGGTGGCCAAGCCACGTCGGGTGCCGTTGGCGACGGCGAGGCCCGGCCTTCCCGTCCCGGCCACGGTCGCCCCGCCACGGGCGGCCATCCGCCGGACTTCGGGTGACGAATCCCCGTCGCGCGCCGACTGTGAGGGGTACTCCGACGATATGGACGCTGATTCGAGGTCACCGCACAGCGGGTCCGATGCGCCTGCTCCGGGTCCGGGTGGCGGGGGTCCAGCGCTGTCGCGGCGCGGGGCGCTGCGGCTGGGGGTCGGCGCGGCGGCGGTGTTGGGCAGTGGCAGCGGTGTGAGCGCACAGGCCGATCCGGGGATGTGGACGGAGTTGCGGGATCGGGTGCGGGGGCGGGTGCTGGTGCCCGGGGACGGCGAATACGCAGTCGCCGCACGGTTGTTCGATCCACGGTTCGATGGCCGCGTTCCGGCCGGGGTCGTAGCGGCGGCGGATGCCGAGGATGTCCGGGCCGCAGTGGGTTTCGCGGCCGAGCGGGGGCTCGCCGTGGCGGCGCGGGCGGGTGGGCATTCGTATGTCGGCGCGTCCGCTACCACCGATGCCGTGGTGGTCGACGTACGGCGACTCGACCGGGTGGCGGTCGCGGGCGATACCGTGACCGTGGGGGCGGGGGTGACATTGTTTCCGCTGCTGCGCGAGCTGGCGCGCTTCGGGCGGGCGCTGCCGGTCGGCACCTGCCCGACCGTCGGTCTCACCGGGCTCACGCTGGGCGGCGGGCTCGGCGTCGACTCCCGGACGTACGGGTTGACGTGTGATCGGCTCGTCGCCGTCGATCTGGTGCTGCCGGGCGGCGAGGCGCGCACGGTGTCGGATTCCCGGTTCCCGGATCTGTTCTGGGCACTGCGGGGCGCGGGCGGCACGGTGGGTGTGGTCACGTCGCTGACCCTGCGCACCCATGCCGCGACCGCGAAAGACGTCGTGCGGCTGACCTTTCCGCGCGATGCGACGGTGCGCGCCCTGCTCGGGTGGGCGCGCTGGATGCCGACGGCCGAGCGATCGGTCTGGGCGGGCCTCACCGTCTCGGTCGAGGCCGGGGACGCGGTGTGCCGGGCGCTGCTCGTCTGCCCGGCCGGGCTCGGCGACGCCGCCACCGCCGAATTCGCCGCCGCCGTGGGCGTTTCCCCCAGCGCGAAGGAGAGCTACACCCTGGACCATCTCGATGCGGTGCGCACCCTCGCCGGTGGCACCACCGACACGCCCCGCTCCACCAAGGCCGCCGGTTCCGATGTCGTCACCGATCTCACGGCGGCCGCCGAGCGGATTGTCGCCCACGTCTTCGCCGGATCCCGTTCGCGAGCACCGGGTTACGCATTGATCGACCCCCTCGACGGCGCGGTCCGCGACGCCGACCCGACGGCCTCGGCCTTTCCGTGGCGTCGCCACGCCGCCACCGTGCAGTGGCTGGTCGACTCCCCCGCCGACCCGGCCGCCGCCCACCGCTGGGTCACCGAGGCGCACACCGCCCTGGGCACGGCGACGGCCGGGGCCTACCTCAACTACCCGGAACCGGACACCCCCGCCGAACGGTACTTCGGCGACAACATCGGTCGGCTCCGCACGATTCGCCGCCTGGTCGACCCGGATCGCCGCCTGCGCACCGGCGCGGGAGTCTGACCGGCTTACGCCAGCTCTGTAGCGCCCCGCTACGAGCGGCGCGGCGATCTCACCGCGTCAGACGCGTTCCTTGGACCGGGTCCGCACCCGCAGCGCGATCGGCTTCTGGGTTTCGGCGAAGAAGTCGTTGCCCTTGTCGTCGACCACGATGAACGCCGGGAAGTCCTCGACCTCGATCTTCCACACGGCTTCCATGCCGAGTTCCGGGTATTCGAGCACCTCGACGGATTTGATGCAGTCCAGGGCCAGTCGCGCGGCCGGTCCGCCGATGGAGCCGAGGTAGAACCCGCCGTGTTCCTTGCACGCGCGGGTGACCTGCGCGGAGCGATTGCCCTTGGCCAGCATGACGAACGAGCCGCCCGCGGCCTGGAACTGGTCGACGTAGGAGTCCATGCGTCCGGCGGTGGTGGGGCCGAAGGAGCCGGAGGCGTATCCGTCGGGAGTCTTGGCCGGCCCGGCGTAGTAGACGGCCATATCGCGCAGGTACTGCGGCATCTCCTCGCCCGCGTCGAGCCGCTCCTTGATCTTGGCGTGCGCGATGTCGCGCGCCACCACCAGCGGACCGGTGAGCGAAAGCCGGGTCTTCACCGGGTATTTCGACAGTTCGGCGCGGATCTCGGACATGGGCCGGTTCAGGTCGATCTTGACGACGTCGCCGCCCAGGATCTCGTCGGTCTGCTCCGGCAGGTACTGCGCCGGTTCGCGTTCCAACTGCTCCAGGAACACGCCCTCGGGGGTGATCTTGGCCTTGGCCTGCCGGTCCGCCGAGCAGGACACCGCGATGGCCACCGGGCAGGACGCCCCGTGCCGCGGCAGCCGAATGACCCGCACGTCGTGGCAGAAGTACTTGCCGCCGAACTGCGCGCCGATCCCGAAGGACTGGGTGAGCTTGAACACCTGCTCCTCGAGTTCGAGGTCGCGGAAGCCGTGCGCGGCCATGGACCCCTCGGTCGGCATGGTGTCCAGGTAGTGCGCGGAGGCGTATTTGGCCGTCTTCAAAGCGAATTCGGCCGAGGTGCCGCCGATCACGACCGCCAGGTGGTACGGCGGGCAGGCGGCGGTGCCGAGCGAGCGGATCTTCTCGTCCAGGAATTCCAGCATGCGATCCGGATTCAGGATGGCCTTGGTCTCCTGGTACAGGAAGGACTTGTTGGCCGATCCGCCGCCCTTGGCCATGAACAGGAACTTGTAGGCCGGATGCGCGGGATCGCCCGCCGCCGAGTACAACTCGACCTGCGCGGGCAGATTGCTGCCGGTGTTCTTCTCGTCCCACATGGTGAGCGGCGCGAGCTGGGAGTAGCGCAGGTTCAGCTTGGTGTAGGCGTCGTACACACCGCGCGAGATCCACTCGGCGTCGTCGACGCCGGTGAGCACGCCCTCGGACTTCTTGCCCATGACGATGGCGGTGCCGGTGTCCTGGCACATGGGCAGGATGCCGCCCGCGGAGATGTTCACGTTCTTGAGCAGGTCCAACGCCACGAAGCGGTCGTTGCCGCTGGACTCCGGATCGTCGATGATCTTGCGCAGCTGCTTCAGGTGATCGGGCCGCAGGTAGTGGCTGATGTCGTGCATGGCCTCCTGGGTGAGCATGCGCAACACCTCCGGCTCGACCTGGAGGAAGGTGCGGCCGCCGGTGGAGAAGGTGCTGACGCCCTCGGTGGTGAGCAGCCGATACGGGGTGTCGTCGGCACCCGTCGGCAGCAGATCCGAGTACAGGAAGTCAGGCGCGGTCACGAATCGCACTCCTCGAGCAGGGCCGGGGGCGGCCGGGGCGTGTTGAAGCACCGGAGAGCCTAGCCAGCACGCCGCCGACCCCGTGCCTAAGGCAAACCTTATTTCTGCGAACCATGCAAAGGTTGCACCTTCAACCCGCACGGTGTTACCTGTCCATGATGCGATCGTCTGCGGTGGGGAGGGAAACAGCATGGCAACAGAGCCCGAGAGTGGCACCGTCACCGAGCCCCGGTGGCTCGACGATCTCGAGCGGCGCGCCTGGCTCGGCTTCGTCTTCACCCGCGACCTGATCGCCGCCGCGGTCGGCCGGGACTCCCTACGTGAGTCCGATCTCACCTATGTCGAGTACACCGTCTTGGCCCGGCTCGCCGACGCGCCCGACCACCGCCGCAGTTTCGCCGAACTGGCCGCGGTCCTGGAGTGGTCGCAGAGCCGCCTGTCCCACCAGATCACCCGGATGGAGAAGCGCGGCCTGGTGGCCCGGGAGTCCATTCCCGACGATGCCCGCCGCACCGCCGCCGTCCTCACCGACAAGGGCGCGCAGGTGCTGGAATCCGCCGCTCCCGCCCACGTCGACAGCGTCCGCCGGCACATGATCGACGTGCTGGACCGCGACCAGTTGGCGGCCCTGGCCGATATCTACGACACACTGCTGGACCACCATCGAAGACCGTCGGCCCAGCAACAACCCCGGAACCGTCATTCCGCGTGACGATTTCTCCGCCCCGCCCGTGTTTGGTTTCGCGCCCATCGGGTATTGGGTAAGACTAGGCTCGGCAACGGCTGCTCTGTCATGTGTTCCACGCAGACTGTCGGCAACCGAGCGCACACCGAGCACCCGAACCTGGCCTTAGTGAAAGGGGCAGGAGTTTCCATGTCCGACGTGTCCATCGGCCTTCCGGCGGATTCACTGCCCGCGGGGTCCGTCGACAACCTGCTTCCACAGCTGGTCGAACACCTGCGGCAGAATCGCACCGAGCTGCGCGAGGAGTGGGCCCGCCGTATTACGGACGCCCAGCTGCTGACCGCCATGACCCCGGAGGAGATCTTCTCCGAGGCGACCTCGATCTTCGACAACTACGTCGAGGTTCTCGAGACCGGTAGCGTCGAGGCGCTACAGGCGTACGCGCGTGACCTGTCCGAGCGCATCATTCCCAGAGGCGTCGAGACCGACGAGGTCCTCGGCATCGTGCTGTTGCTGCGAGATGTGCTGGCCCGCTCGCTGTTCGAGAAGTACCAGTCGAACTTCGAGCTGCTGAACCAGGTGCTCGACGCCTACGAACCCGCGGCCAACCGCATCGCCAACACCGTGGGCGTGTCCTTCGTGCAGGAGCGCGAGCGCGTCATCCGCCAGCAGCAGGAGGCCATCCGCGAGCTGTCGACGCCCGTTCTCCAGGTGCGTGAGCAGCTGCTCATCCTCCCGATCATCGGCGTGCTGGACTCGCAACGCGCCCGGCAGCTGACCGAACAGCTGCTGCGGGCCATCCGAGCCAATCGCGCCAAGGTGGTCGTCATCGACATCACCGGTGTGCCCGCGATCGACTCCACCGTGGCCAACCATCTGGTGCAGACCGTCGACGCCTCGGGCCTGATGGGTGCGAACGTCATCATCACCGGCCTGTCCTCGGAGATCGCCCTGACCCTCGTCACCATCGGCCTGGATCTGTCCAAGATGAACGCCGTCGGCGACCTGCAGGGTGGTATCGAGGAGGCGGAGCGGCTGCTCGGCTACGAGGTGTCGCGCGTGACCGCCGAACGCGACGGAAGGTAGACCGGGCCCGCTCATGCCGGTACCCATTCTGAAACAGGGGACCTACCTCATCGCGTCGGTGCAGTCCGCCCTCACCGACGCCGACACCGAGCGCCTGCAGGACGACCTGATGAAGTACGTCAGCAAGTACCGGGCGCAGGGAATCATCGTCGATGTCACGGCAATCGACGTGATGGACTCCTTCGCGGCCAGATCGCTGCGTACCATCGCCCACATGACCAAGCTGCGGGGTGCGGAGACGGTCATCGTGGGTCTGCAGCCCGAAGTCGCGTTCGCCATGGTTCAGCTCGGACTCACCTTCGAGGACATGCACACCGCCCTCGATCTGGAGGAGGGTCTGGCCTGGTTGAACATCAAACTCGATACCCGCCGCCAGCGAGACGGTCGTGATCGTGGCCGCTGACTACGTGGTGATCGCGGTGAAAGAGTCGAACGACATCGTCACCGCACGGCAGGCCGGGCGGGAACTCGCGCTGGAGCACGGGTTCTCACTCACCGACATCACCATGATCTCCACCGCCATCTCGGAGGTAGCCCGCAATATCACGAGTTACGCAGGCAGCGGGGAGATCCGACTGTCGGTGACCGACAAGGAAGGCCGCCGGGCACTGGTGGTACAGGCACAGGATCAAGGCCCCGGCATTCTCGACATCCCGCGGGCACTGGAGGACGGCTACTCCACCGGGCGCGGCCTCGGGCTGGGCCTGCCGGGCGCGCGCCGACTCATGGACAAGCTGATCATCGAGTCCACCCCCGGCCACGGCACTCTCGTGGAGATGTGGAAGTGGGTGCCCGCCGGTGCATGACGACGGATTCATCGGTGCGGTGGAATGGGCGGTCGCCGGACGGGCGCTACCCGGGCAGCGAGTCTCCGGCGATCGGTCGGTGATACTCGACGCGGGCGGCGATTCGGTGCTGTTCGCGGTGATGGACGGGCTCGGGCACGGTGCGGCCGCGGCCGACGCGGCCGATCGGGCGGCCCAGGTGCTGTCGGAGAATCGCGCCGAACCCCTGGACGTGCTGATGCTGCTGTGTCATCGCGCCATGGCCGACACCCGCGGCGCGGCGGTATCGCTGGCGCTGCTCGACGCCGGGGAGAAGGTGCAGTGGCTCGGGGTCGGCAATGTCGAATCCCGGATCATCGCCGCGGCTCCCGGCAAACCGGCGATACGGGCGGCGGCGCTGCTGGTCGGTGGGATCGTCGGCTATCTGCTGCCACCCAATCTGCAGGCGCAGACGGTGGCGGTGCGGCCCGGTGATCTGCTGCTGATGTCCACCGACGGCATCGTGCCCGATTACGCCGACGGCATCGACCTGGCCAAGCCGACCGCCGACATCACCGCCGAGATTCTGGCCAAGCACGCCAAGGACACCGACGACGCGCTCGTGCTCGCCGCACGGCACCGCGGGCATACGGGATCGACGCCGTGAGTGCGGTGCTGGCCGCCTTCCGCGCGGCGTACACCGGCGCACTGCGCCAGCACCTGCGCGCGCCCAACCAGACCACCCTCAACGAGGGGTACGAACTGGGCCGCCGTGCCCTGGTGGAGGGTGTCAGCATCCTCGACCTCACCGAGCACCACTTCCGCATCCTGGAGGACGAGGGGCTGCTGCCCGCCGCGCACGACGAACGCGCCGACGCCGCACTGGAATTCCTGCTCCAGACCATGGCGGCGCTGGACGTGGCCACCCGCGGCTTCCTGGACGGGGCGCGGCGCTACGAGGCGGAGCGTTCCCGCGCCGAGGATCTCGCCGGACGCGACGCCTTCCGCACCGCGCTGGTGGAGTCACTGCAGGACGGCTTCTTCGTGGTGGACTCGAACGGCACACTGGTGGAGGTCAACTCGGCCTTCGGCGCGCTCACCGGCTACGGCCCCGACGGCGTGCCGTATCCGCTGCCGCATCCGTGGTCGGTGCCGGACGGCCCGCGCTACCCGGATCTGGGCACCGACGCGGCCCGGTTCGTCATGCCGGTGCGGCATCGCGACGGGCGGCGGCTGTGGCTGGCGGTGAGCACCTCGTCACTGGTGAAACCCGAAGACGGGGAACGGATCTTCGTCGGCACCATTCGCGATGTCACCGCCGAGCACGATGCGCAGGCCCGCGATCAGGCGGTGTCGCGGCTGGCCACCGCGGTGGGCGCGGCCACCAGCGTGGTGGAGGTGCTCACGGTCGGGCTGGAGGAGCTGCGGCACACCGTCGGCGCGGAGTCGGCAGTGGTGTCGGTGTGGCCGAACCGCCATACCGGGCCGGAACTGTATGTCTCCGAAGACAATCCGCGCACGGGCGAGTCACGGCAGGTATTGGACGCGCGGGCGCGGGCGCTGCTGGACCGGGCCCGGCTGCGGCCGGGCCGCAGTATGTTCGCCATTCCGGAGGGCGCGTCCAGCTCCGAGGGGATCGTCGCGCCGCTGGGCGAGACCGGGGATTCGGCGCTGTGGCTGCGCTTCGCCGCGCCGCGCGCCATCAGTCCGGGTGACTGGGCGCTGTTCTCGCTGCTGGTCGGGCATCTGAGTCTGGCGGTGCAGCGGGCGCGCAACTTCGATCAGGCGCGTTCCACCTCGCTGACCCTGCAACGGGCCATGCTCGGCCCCATCGAGCTGCCGCCGCGCTTCTCCGTGCACTACGAACCGGCGTTGCCGCCCTTGGAGATCGGCGGCGACTGGTACGACGTCGTCCGGCTCGAGGACGGCACCATGGGCGTGGTGGTCGGCGACTGTGTCGGACGTGGGCTCTCGGCGGCCGTGGTCATGGGGCAATTGCGCACCGCCGCACGGGCATTGCTGCTGCGCGGGGCCGGTCCGGCACAGCTGCTGGCCGAACTCGACACGGTCGCCGCGCGGATTCCGGGTGCCATGTGCACCACGGTGTGCGCGGCCATCCTGGATCCGGTGCGCGGTCTGGTCCGCTACTCCAGCGCGGGACATATGCCGCCGGTACTCGCCGAACCGGGCAGCAAGGGCCGCCTGCTGGAAGGCGGCCGGTCGGTTCCATTGGCCACCTTCGATCCGCCCCGCCGCCCCGAGGCCACCACGCCGATGGCTGCGGGATCCACGCTGGTGCTGTTCACCGACGGTCTCGTCGAACAGCGCGGCGTGGATATCGACGAGCGGTTCGTGGAACTGGCCGACGAACTGTCCGGGGTTGCCGGGCAGATGCCGCGCGAGGTGGCCGACTCGGTGCTGTCGCGATTGCGCCCGGCCGGGGGTTACGACGACGACGTCGCCATGGTGGTGTACCGGCAGCCGCCGGCGCCGCTGCACCTGGATTTCCCGGCCGCTCCCGGCGAACTCGCCGGGATGCGGCGTAGGCTCGAGGCGTGGCTGGATTCGGCGGCGGTCCCCAAGGAGATCGCCACCGACATCATCGCCGCCGCCAACGAGGCATGCAGCAACAGCATCGAACACGCCTACCTGGGTGGGCACCCGGCGCGGGTGGAACTGCTCGCCGAATCCGGGATCGACACCGTCACCATCGATGTCTGCGACACCGGCGTGTGGCGGCCGCTGCCCGCCGATCCCGGACACCGTGGGCGTGGTATCGCCATGATGCAGGCGCTCACCGACAAACTCGATATCGACCACGGCGGACCGGGGACCCGGGTGCGGATGGTGGTGCGGCTGCCCGCGGTGTCGTTCTCCGCGGCGGCGAGTCGCCTATGAGCGGCACGATTGCGCCACCGCCTCCGGTGTAGCTGCCGAAATGCTGCGGTAGCCGGGTATTTCACCACGAGCCCGGCTACCGATCCGATACCGATGTGGCCGACGATGCAGCGGGAAAGGACCGTTCATGGCAGATTGTTCTGATGTGACCAACACTTCCGGAGACGCGTATCCCCTCGCCGACACGATGACCACCACGGTCTCGGTGCGCGACGAAGCGACCGTGCTCACCGTGGCCGGCGAGGTCGATCTGGCCACCGCCCCCGCGCTCGAGAACGCCATCGACGCGACGCTGGGCGGCAAACCCACGGCGCTCGTGATCGATCTGTCCGACGTCAGCTTCCTCGCCTCGGCGGGGATGGCGGCCCTGGTGGCCGCCCATCAGCGCGCGGGTGACACTCGCATCGCCGTCGTGGCCGACGGCCCCGCCACCGGCCGCCAGCTCAAGATGACCAATCTGGACCAGGTCTTCGCGTTGTTCCCCACTCTCGACGAAGCCCTGGCCTCCTTCCGGCCCAACTG
>NZ_JASCXP010000209.1:0-12735 GCF_030010695.1 Nocardia sp. CC201C | reverse complement strand
CTCGGCGTGCGGATCACCGCGGCGCGGGCCGCACGCGCCATCGCCGACGCCATCGCCCGCCGTGCCGCCCGCACCATCGCACCCGCCGGGTGGGAGCCGTACGCGCTGCTGCGCGGTGCGGTCAATGTCGTACTCGACAGCAGGCTCGCCGCGAGTTCGGCCGTGCACGAACTCGTTCGCGCCATCGAGCGCCGCTGACACCCTCGCGCGCGTCGACGACGCACCGGTGGGCACCCTGTCGGTGGAACAGCTGATCGCCTACGGCACACCGGAATTCGACTTCGAGGCGGCCTGGCGGGCGGTCCGGCCGGAGGATGTCGCCACGCTCATCTACACCTCGGGGACCACCGGCAACCCGAAGGGGGTGGAGACGACCCACGCCAACCTCCTCTTCCAGGTCTACGGCATCGACGATGTGCTGGGCTTCCGCTTCGGCGACACCATCACCTCCTTCCTGCCCACCGCCCATATCGCCGATCGGCTCACCGCCCTGTACGTGCAGGAGGTGCTCGGCACCCAGGTGACCTGTGTCGCGGACCCCGCACGGATCGCGCCCGCGCTGGCCGAGTTGCGCCCCACGGTATGGGGTGCCGTCCCGCGTGTCTGGGAGAAACTGAAGGCGGCCATCGAATCGAAGGTCGCCAACGAGCCGGACGACCGCCGCCGCGGCGCCATGGAATGGGCGCTGGGCGTGGCCGCCGCGCGCAGCGCCCACCGGCTGGCCGGAACGCCGATCCCCGCCGAACTCGCGGCCGAATGGGAGCGCGCCGACGACCTGGTGCTGGGCGGCCTGCGGACCGCGCTCGGCTTCGACCGGCTGCGCTGGGCGCTCTCGGGCGCCGCCCCCATCCCGCCCCAGACCCTCGGCTTCTTCGCCGGACTCGGCATTCCCATCGCCGAGATCTGGGGCATGTCCGAGCTGTCCTGCATCTGCAGCGTCAGCCACCCGCGTGACGCCAGGCTCGGCACGGTCGGAAAACTGCTGTCGGGCATGGAATCTCGCCACGCACCGGACGGTGAACTACTCGTCCGCGGACCGCTGGTCATGCGCGGCTACCGCGGCCTGCCGGACGAGACCCGGGCGGCCGTGGACGCCGACGGCTGGCTGCATACCGGCGATATCGTGACCGTGGACGCCGACGGCTACCTCACGGTGGTGGACCGCAAGCAGGAGTTGATCATCAACGCCGCCGGGAAGAACATGTCGCCCGCCACCATCGAGAACGCCGTGAAGGCCGCCACTCCGCTCATCGGCGCCATGGCCGTCATCGGCGACGCCCGCCCCTACAACACCGCACTGATCGTGCTCGACGCCGAATCGGCCGAACCGTACGCCCGCCGCCACGGCCTGCCCGACGCGTCGGCGGCCACCCTGGCCGCGGATCCCGGTGTGGTACAGGCGATCACGACCGGTATCGCGGCCGGGAACCAGCGGTTGTCGCGGGTGGAACAGATCAAGCGCTTCCGCATCCTCCCGCTGTTCTGGGAAGCGGGCGGCGACGAGATCACCCTCACCCTCAAACTCCGGCGGCGGGCCGTGACCGCCAAGTACGCGAGCGAGATCGACGAACTGTACGCACCCGAGCTCGCTCCGCATGTGCACGAACCGACCCGCTGATCCCCGTTTCCCGCCGCATGCCGTGGGTAGGACGACCGTAGGACGTGTCAGCGACAGAGGAGTATCGGATATGAGCAAGACCGAAGAGACGGGCACCATCACCGGCACCAAGGACAAGGACTACAACCTGATCTGGTTCGTGGAGGCGTCCCTGGACAACGCGCTGCGGTTGGAGACCTACATCAGCGATGCCGAACGCGACGGTGACACCGAGCTCGTCGAGTTCTTCCGCAAGGCGCAGAACGAGAGCCGCAAGGGCGCGCGGATGGGCAAGGAACTGCTCGCCTCGCGACTGTCGGACTCCTCCATCGGATAGTTCACCGGCGGTCGCGCCGTGAGGTCACGCACCGACGCACCGCCCCACGGGGGGGGGCGGTGCGTCGACGCCGGTCACACCCGTTGGATGGTGGCGGACGGCAGTGCGGTGGCCGGTCGTTGCGCGGTGAGGGCGGTGAGGAGTTCGCCGGTGTACTCCGGCGGCATGGCGTGCACGCTCAGTCGGTCCCAGATCAGGTGGTAGGCGTCCAGATCGGTGCGGTCGTCGAGGAACTGGGTGCCGGTCGCATGGTGCAGGTGTACGACATCGCACACATCCGGGCGCTCGAACCGGAAGATGGTGAACGGGACCGTGCTGATGGCCGGGCCGCCCACGTGATCCGGGACGATCTGCACGGTCACGTTGTCGCGGCGCGCCATTCGGGTCAGGTGGTCCAGCTGGTCGCGCCACACCTCCGTGCCGCCGAAGGGGCGTCGCAGCACCGCCTCCTCGATCGCCACCCACAATGTGAGTGGGGCGGGCCGATCGAGCAGATGCTGACGCCGCATGAGCAGTTCCACCTGCTGCTGGATCTGCGCCGTCGACGCGGGGCGGGCGATGGCGGCGACGGCATGGGCGTAACCGGCGGTCTGCAACAGCTCCGGCACCACCCCCGGCGCGTAGGAGCGCACCACCGACGCCGCCTGCTCGAGGGCGAGGTGGGAATCCGTGCGTCCGAGCCCGGGACGGCCGACCTTCACCCCCAATCGGCGCACCAGTGCGGGCTTCTCCTGCGGCCCGTTCCCCCCGACGGTGTGACCCCCCACGGCCTCGGCTTTGATGACGACTCCCTCCTGACATTTGGTGGATCGCGTAGGCGATTGTGCCACAACGACTTTCAAGATTGCTGAGTCGAAGAATTCTGCAATTGCACGTGCAAGCCCGGGGGTAAGCACATTCCCGCCCGAGCTGCCGGCGATAGGCTGTGCGGGTGAAAAGGGCAGGTGAGCACGCTCGACTGTGGACCGCCGCGGCCAGTCCCCGGGTGGAATTGCTCGCCGCGCGATTCGAGACCTTCGCCTTCGATCGGCACAGTCACGAGCAGCTTTCCGTCGGCGTCATCGAACAGGGCGCGGAAGGGCTGCACATGGCGGGCGGGAAAGTGGTGATACCCGCCGGACAAGTGGTGATCATCAATCCCGGACAGGTGCATACCGGATTCGCCGCCGCGGAATCCGGCTGGCGCTACCGGATGTTCTATTTCGACACCGAGCTGGTCGAGGAGTTGGCCGGTGAACTGCTCGGCCGGTCCGACGTCTGGTTTCCCGAGACGGCCGTGCGCGATGACGAGTTGTTCGTCCGGCTGCGCGGCGCCCACCGCGAACAGGAGCTGGCCGGTGATCGGCTGACCGCCGAATCCCTGCTGCTGGCGGGGTTGGGCGCGGTGCTGCGTCGGCACGCCCGCCCCGGCCGGGCGGGTGCGGGCGGAACACCGCCGCGCCGGGGTCTGGACGTGGCCAGGCAGGTTCTGCACGACCGGTGGGCCGAGTCGGTCACCATCGCCGAACTCGGTGCCGCCGCGGGGATTCCGCGAACCACCCTCATCACCGCCTTCCGGGAGGCGTACGGGCTGCCGCCGCACGCCTACCTGCTGCGATTGCGCGCCAATCGCGCGCGCCGACTGCTGCTGGCCGGGCGGCCACCGGCCGAGGTGGCGGCAGCGACCGGATTCGCCGACCAAGCGCATCTGACCCGGATCTGCAAGCGCTACTTCGGGGTGACACCGGGCGCGATCCGGCCCTGATGCCCTGCGGCCCTCGCGGGCCGAGATTTTCGTTCAAGACCGCCGACCGTCGCCGCCGTCAGGCTGGGTGCGCATTCGGTACACGAGGAGAGGGCGTAGGCGGCGATGGTGTTGGTTGCGGCGGTGATCCCGCTGGTGGTGGTGTTGGGAATGATCACCGGGCTGCGCCGTCCGGCGCACTGGGCCGCGGTCGCGGGGGTGGGGGCGGCGGTGCTGCTCATCGGATGGCGGCCGGAGTTCGCGCTGCCTCGGTCCGCGCTCGGCACCGGGGCGGCGGGCGCGGGCCTGCTGGTCCTGAACGCGGCGGCGGTCATGCTGCCCGGTGTCTACCTCAGCCAGGTGCTCACCCGCCGAGGCGTGCACGAGTCGCTTCGGGAATGGGTGCGCGGGCTGCCGCTGTCGGGGCCCGCCAAGGTCGCGCTGGTGGTCGCGGGCATCGCGCCCATGGTGGAGGCGCTCACCGGCTTCGGGGTGTCGCTGCTGGTCACCGTGCCTGTCCTGCTGGCGCTGGCCCCGCCCGCCACCGCACTGCGTCAGGCCATGCTGGGCATGAACATCATGCCCTGGGGCACGCTCGGCCTGGCCACCGTGATCGGCGCGACGCTCACCGACCTGCCGCTGCCGACCCTGGGCACCGCCACGGCGGTCACCAGCGCCCTGGTCTTTCCGCTGGTGACGGTCTGGGCGGCGCTGCTGGCCCGACCGGACCACCGGCTGCGCACCACGGTGCAGGCGGCGGGAGCGGGCGGGCTGCTCGCACTCACCCTGCTGGCCTGCAACCACCTGGGCGTGGTCTCGCCCGCGGGTGTGCTGGCCGGGCTGTTCACCACCACCGTCGGCCTGCTGCTGTGCGCTGCGCGGCGGCCGTCAGGAGCCGTGCGGACGCCCGAAGCGACCGGCGAGGCCACCGCTGCGGGAACTGCGGGCCGGAATCGGGCCCACCCGCGGCGGACGACAAGTTCGCGAGATATGGAGGCCCGCTGGACATTACGCGCCACGCACCCGACCGCCCGAGATGGTGTGTGGAATGCGGGTGTGTCGCGGTTCGCGCGGGGTGGGACCGGACGTGGTGCGGGGAATCGGAGTGCCTCGCGCTTCCCGGGTAGTGCGACCGGAGGCGGCGGCGAGGGTGGGTGCGCGTCACGCTGCTCGCGTGCCGTGGCGGTGGGCGGTGCGGATCGGGGATGGCTGCGGCGATTCTCGCGAAGCGCGGGCACGGGTGGCGGGGTGATTCCTCGGCGGGGTGGAATGGCTCGGGGCGTGGGCGTGGGCGTGGGCGTGGGCGCTGGTGAACGCCGACCCGCGTTCGGGCTCGGCGACGGGTCCGTGCGTCCCGGGCGGCTGGTTCCGCCGGGGGCGGTGCTGTACGCCTACGGGCTGGTGCTGGGTGGTATCGCGACATCGCGCGCGGCCACCGCGGTGGGTGTGCCGTCCGTGGCGCTGCACGCGGGCGGTGCGAGTTTCGCGCTGCTGGCGTCGCCGGGGCTGCCGCTGCTGGTGGCGGCGCTGGTGTTGGACCGGGGGCGGGTGCGGTGGGCGGAGGTCCGGGCAGCGCTGGTGCGCGTGGGTCGGCCGCTGCTGGCGCTGACCGGATTCGTCGTGCTCGGGCGGCTGATGGTCGACAGCGGCATGATCGAGCGGGTGGGCGGGGCGGTGGCGGCGGCCCCGCCGCTGGTGATCGCGCTGGCGGCACCGGCGCTCGGCATGCTCGGCGGCTTCGTCACCGGATCGAATGTGGGCGGCAACGTGTTGACGATGCCGTTGCAGCAGCAGCTCGCGCCGTCCGGGTTGGACGTCTGGTTCGCGGCGGTGCAGAACAGCGGTGCGGGCCATGCCGTCTTCACCTCGCTGCCGATGATCATGCTGATCCTGGCGGTCGCGGGTGACCGGGCCAGCGGTGCCGGGGTCTCGGAGAATACGCTGCTGCGCTTCGGGTTACGGGTGGCGTTGGCGATCTACGCGGCGCTGGCGGCGATGACCGTGGCTCTATCGCTGGTGTGACAGCGGCCTTCGTACCGACGATCACCTTCGTACCGACGATCAGGAGATGCGCCGCGCGCCGGGGGAGGGGAGTGCCACGAACCACTTCGGTGCGGCGAAACCGCAGGCGCGGAAACGCTTCTCGACCTCCGCGGCGATCGGCTCGGCGGCGCCGCGTTCGGTGAGCGCCACCATGCTGCCGCCGAATCCGCCGCCGACCATGCGCGCGCCGAGCGCGCCCGCCGCCAGCGCGGTGGTGACGGCTGTGTCGAGTTGCGGCGTGGACACCTCGAAGTCGTCGCGCAGGGAAGCGTGCGCCACCGTGAGAACCGGTCCTATGGTGCGCGGATCCGCCCCGGTGTGCAGCGCGTCGGCCACCGCCAGCACCCGGGCGTTCTCGGTGACCACGTGGCGGGCCCGACGGCGCAGCAGGGGATCGACGAGGGTGTCGACCGCGCGCGGATCGGCGACCTCGCGCAGGGTGGCGACGCCGAGCGCGGTGGCCGCGGCCTCGCACTGCTGGCGGCGGCGCGCGTATTCGCCGTCCACCAGCCGGTGCGGGGTATCGGTGTCGACGACCAGCAGCTCCAGTCCCGCCCCGGCCAGATCGAAGGCGACCTGCTCGTGGTCGCCCTTGCCGAAGTCCAGGAAGAGAGCGTGCCCGGCGGTGCAGAGCATGGCGGCGGATTGGTCGAGACTGCCGGTGGGCGCGCCCACGTAGTCGTTCTCGGCGGTGCGGGCGATGTCGATCAGCTCGGGTACCCGCACCGGAAGGTCGAACAGATCCCGCAGCGCGAGCGCCACCGCACACTCGACGGCGGCCGACGACGACAGGCCGGCGCCGATCGGCACGGCACCGTCGAGCTCGAGGGTGACACCGGGGATGCCGTGCCCGCGGCGCTGGAACTCGTACACCACGCCGAGCGGGTAGCGCGCCCACCCGGCGATCGATGTCCGCCCGAGCTCCGCGACAGCGACGTCGATCCGCTCGCCCGGGTGCTGCCGGGAGGTAACCCGCACGCGCCCATCGGTTTCCGTCGCCGCCGCGCACCGCACCACCTGCGGTAGCGCGATCGGCAGGGCGTAGCCGCCGTTGTAGTCGGTGTGCTCACCGATGATGTTCACCCGTCCCGGCGCGGCCCACACACCCCGCGTCATCGCACCTCCCACTGATCGCGCCACCGCTGGCGGTTCCCGGTCCCGGTTCCTCGTCCGTTCGATGCAGCGATAGCCGCTGCGTCCTTTCCTACACCCCGACACCGTCGATCGTGACGATCTCGGATCGACGCCCGGTGTGGCGGCCGGATTCCGATTCGGAAACAGACCGGTCGGCCACCTGCGATGGGTTGCGGCACTCCGTTCGCTCGCGGCTCGCGGCGCGGGCGGTTCGGGCGTGCGTCAGCCGCCCGCCAGCAGGACCGGGCGGCCGTTTCGGGGCTGGGTGGGGCGGTTGCTGTGCGGGAACAGCGCGCGGTAGCGGTCGGCCTCCCGGGCCGTCACCCGGACGGGTTCGCGCAGCACCGTCCATGCCACGCCCTCGGTGCAGGGCGGTGTGGTGAGCGATCCGCCGTAGCGGAACTGGGCGTGATCGGTGGGGAGCAGGGTACGCAGGTCGAATGGGCCGGTGGTGTGGGAGCCGCCCGGGGGCGGCAGCTCGGTGAACAGGGGCGTGAACGCCGAGGGCGCGGGGCCGGTCTCCATGAGAACCGCGACCACCGCCAGGTTGCCCCGGGCATCGGTGTGGACGAGGTGCAGCTCCATGACGGTGCCCACGCCGTCGACGGTGTGCTCGCTCGGCGTGTGGAAGTGGAACTGGGTCAGCGCGTACCGGCGGCCGTCCAGGACGATGTGGTGTCCGCCGGCGGCGGGCACGGCCGCCTGCAGGGTGTGCCCGTTGTCGGTCAGGCCGACCGCGGGCAGCGGGCCGTAGGCGAAGGCCAGATGGTCGGCGGGATCGAGCGGGGCGTGGCGGGGCAGATCGATGGGGGACTGCTGGTGGCCCACCCGGCAGGCCAGGAAGCGGTGGTCCAGGTCGGCCCAGTGCTCGGGACCGTCGGCCGCGTAATCCCAATGCGGGCGGGCGGGCTCGCCGTCGGCGGCCGAGCGCGCCCCGAGGGCGGCGGGTAGCGCGAAGAGGGTCAGCGCGGCGAGGGCGCGACGGCGGGTGAGCGGACCGTGCGGACGGGAAGCAACCGGCACCGGCACAACTCCTTGCGACAATGCGCCTGACGGCGTGGTCGGGAACCGGCACGAGGTGCGACGGAATACGGCAATCCTGTGGTCGATTGTCCTATTTGCTACGAATGTTCTTTTGGAACAAGGGATTTCGCGTTCGTGCCGTCGTGAGCGTATGCCTCGGCGGCCCGGTAGCGCCAGCCCCGCGGGCGGCGACCTGTGTCACAACGCATCCACCGCGCCCGCGCGGCGTGGTGCGGACCGGCCGATGCGATCCCGAACATTCGGTACGGTAGGCCGGTGAGCAGGAAGGATTCGCCCGCGCGTCCACCCGTACCGCCGACCTCCGGGCGTGGCCCGGTCGCGATCGACGCCATCGATCGAGTCCTACTGGATCACCTGGCACGCGACGGGCGAATGACCAACAACGCCCTGGCCGAGGCGGCCGGTATCGCACCGTCGACCTGCCTGGGCCGGGTGCGGTCGCTGGTGGAGCGGGGCGTCATTCGCGGCTTCCACGCCGATATCGACCCCGCCGCGCTCGGGCGCGGCCTGCAGGCCATGATCGCGGTTCGGCTGCACGGCAATTCGCGCAAATACCTCGCCGAATTCGGGCGGCAGCTGGCGGCGCTGCCGGAGGTCCTCAACGTCTACTTCATCGCGGGGGCGGACGACTACCTCATCCATGTCGCCACCGCCGACACCGACGGGTTGCGCGGTTTCGTCCTCGAACATCTGAGCGCGCACCCGGCGGTATCCGCGACCGAGACCATTCTCATCTTCGAACATCTGCGCCCGGCGGGTACCGAGCGCGACCGGTCCTAGACGCCGACCAGTTCGTGCGCGGCGTAGCCGTGCGCCGCCGCCACGGACTCCGACAGCAGTCGGCCGCGGTCGGTGCTGAGCCCGGCGGCCAGGCCCGGATCGGCCGCCACCGCATCCCGCCAGCCGCGGTCGGCCAGCGCCGTGACATAGGGCAGGGTGGCGTTGGTGAGCGCGATGGTGGACGTATTCGGCACCGCCCCGGGCATATTGGCCACGCAGTAGAAGATGGAGTCATGCACCCGGTAGGTGGGTTCGGCGTGGGTGGTCGGCCGCGAATCGGCGAAGCAGCCGCCCTGGTCGATGGCGATGTCGACCAGCACCGAGCCCGGCTTCATCTGGGCGACAAGGCCATTGGACACCAGGGTGGGCGCCTTGGCCCCGGGCACCAGCACCGCGCCGATCACCAGATCGGCCTCGCGCACGGCATCGGCGACCTCGTAGGCGTTGGAGGCGACGGTCCGCACCCGGCCGTCGTACTGCTCGTCGACGGCGCGCAGGCGCGCGATGTTCAGGTCCAGCACGGTGACCTCGGCGTGCAGGCCGACCGCCATGGCGATGGCATTGCCGCCCGCCACGCCCGCGCCGATCACGGTCACCTTGGCCGGGCGCACCCCCGGCACCCCGCCCAGCAGCGCACCGCGCCCGCCCTGGCTGCGCATGAGGTGGTACGCGCCCGCCTGCGGGGCCAGCCGCCCGGCGACCTCGCTCATCGGGGCCAGCAGGGGCAGCGAGCCGTCCGGACCGGTGACCGTCTCGTAGGCGATGGCGGTGATACCGGAGTCCAGCAGTGCGTCCGTGCACTCCCGCGACGCCGCCAGATGCAGGTAGGTGAACAGCACCTGATCGGCGCGCATCCGGGAGAACTCCTCGGCCACCGGCTCTTTCACCTTGAGCACCAGGTCGGCCCGTTCCCAGACCTCGTCGGCGGTGTCGAGGACGCGCGCGCCCACCGCCGCGTAGGCGTCGTCGGCGAAGGCCGAGCCCGCCCCGGCTCCGGCCTCGATGAACACCTCGTGTCCGCGCGTGACGAGTTCGTGCACACCGGCGGGTGTGCAGGCCACGCGGTATTCGTGGTTCTTGACCTCGCGGGGGATTCCGATCTGCACCGGCACTCCTGACTGTCGTATTGGTCTCGGTGAGCAGCTTCGGAGTGAAAGTATGAAAATAATGCGGGTTTAGGTCCAGTGAACTGAATATAATTCGTGAATCTAGTGGACTCGTGATGAAGTATGCGGAATCTAGCGCACGCTCAGCGCCGATCTCGAATCATCTTCGGCGGGCTCCGGGTCCGCCAGCGCCTCGTCCCGCAGCCGGGTCAGCGTGCGCGACAGAATGCGGGACACCTGCATCTGGGAGATACCGAGTCGATCGGCGATCTGGCTCTGGGTCATGGCGCCGAAATAGCGCCAGATCAGGATCTGCCGCTCCCGCTGCGGCAGCCGCGCGATGAGCGGCCGCACCGCCATGGCGTCCTCCAGCAGCCGGTAGCAGGGCTCCTCGGTGCTCAGGCGCTCCACGGCCGGAGTCGAGCTGTCTCCGTCCTGGTCTCGAACGGTCATGTCCAGCGAATCGGTGGTGTAGCAGTTGGCCGCGATCATGGCCCGGCTGATCTCGGTCACATCCACCTCGAGTTCCACGGCGAGTTCGCGCGCGGTGGGCATCCGCCCCAGCCGGTGGGCCAAGACCTCGGTGGCCGATCCGATCCGGCCGTGGATCTCCTTGGTGTGCCGGGACACCCGCACCGACCAGGTGTGGTCGCGGAAATGGCGGCGCACCTCGCCCATGATGGTCGGCACCGCGAAGGACAGGAAGGCCGCGCCGCGCGTGTGGTCGAAGCGATCGACCGCCTGCACCAGGCCCACCCGGGCGGTCTGCAACAGATCATCGAACGGTTCGCCGCGGTTCGCGAAGCGGCGGGCGATGTGCTCGGCCAGGGGCAGTCCGAGGCGCACGATTTCCGAACGCACCCGCTCCCGGCGCGGGTCGTCCGATTCGAAGGCGGCGAGCCGGGCGAACAACGGCTCGAGGTGTTCATAGCTGTCACCGCGGCTGCCACGTCGCCGGGCCGACGCGGGAGCGTCGGCGGCGGTGGTGCGCGCAGGGGTCGACTCAGCCATCGGGTTCTCCTCGTTCCCTCCGACTTCGTCGAACCGGCGGCTTTCTTCACCGAGTCGACGTACTTTCCGGGGGTGCCCACTTCCGGCATCCGTCAAACCTCCCCGCCCCGCGTACGGAGAGTGATCCGGACCCCTGTCAGAGCACATGCCGCACAGCACTTTTGAGCGGATCCGGCGAGCCGCTCGTACGGGAGTTCGAGGGGTGGGATACTCCGTGGAGTGAAGGGGCCAGTGCAGATTCCGGAGAGCGGTCCGGACGCGTACGAGATCACCGCGACCGGGCAGCAGCGGCAGGTCGTGGGCACATTCCGCTTCTGGTTCGTCGGGCAGCGCTGGGAATGGTCCGACGAGGTGGCGCGGATGCACGGATACGCACCCGGCACCGTCGAACCGACGACGGAGCTGCTGCTGTCGCACAAGCACCCCGAGGACCGGGCGCACGTCCAGGACATCCTGGACTACGCCCTGCACTCCGGGGAGTCGTTCTCGAGCCGACACCGCTTCGTCGACACCGCCGGGCGCATCCACAATGTGATCGTGGTGGCCGACCGCATGTTCGACGACGCGGGCGCGGTGGTCGGCACCTCGGGCTATTACATCGACCTCACCGACACCATCGCCGAGACGGCGCAGACCATGCTCGACGAGACGCTGCCCGGCCTCTTCGAGAATCGCGCCGTCATCGAGCAGGCCAAGGGCGTGCTCATGCGCATCTACCGGATCACCGCCGAGCAGGCGTTCCAGGTGCTGCGGTGGCGGTCCCAGGAGACGAATACGAAGCTGCGCGATCTGGCCGCGCAACTCATCGCGGAACTGGATTCCGTGCCGCCCGCCCCGCCGAATGTGCAGAGCCGCTTCGATCATCTGCTGCTCACGGTGCACGAACGCATACCGCCGCACTCCGGTCCACACGGTAGCGCCGCGCCGGAGGACCGCCGCCCGTAATCTCGACGGCGGTATACGACGGTTGGAACTGGGACGGCGGATGAATCGGTTGCGGGTCGACCACGAGGTGGACCACGATGCGGTGACGGTGCGAGCCGAGGGCGATGTGGACATCAGCAGCGTCCACACCCTCACCGAGGGGCTGCGAGCCGCCCTGGAGTCGGCGCTCGAACATCCGGCCCGGCTGCTCGTCGTCGACCTCGACGGTGTGACGTACTTCGGCAGCGCCGGACTGAACGCCCTGCTCGACTGCCACGAACACGGAATCGACGCCGGGATATCCGTGCGGCTGGTGGCCTCCGACCTGCGGGTGGTCCGGCCGCTACAGGTGACGAACCTCGACAGCGTGCTGGCCGTCTATCCGACATCGGCGCAGGCCAGGAAGCACTGAGGAGCGTCAGGAGACACCCATGACCGCACCCCCGCCGTCCGGCCCCGCGATCCCGCCCGACCTGCGCGCCGCGATCGCGCTGGGCGGTGAGATGGGGCGGCGGTTCGCCGAATTCGATTGGGCCGCGCACCCGCTCGGTGTGCCCGCGGACTGGCCCGCCGAGCTGCGCACCAGTGTGACCGTGGCGCTGACGTCGCGGTTCCCCATTCTGCTGTGGCTGGACGCGCGGGAGCTGTTCCTGGTCTACAACGACGCCTACCTCCCGATCCTGGGCGATCGGCACCCGGACGCCCTGGGGCGAGCCGGACGCGAGGTGTGGTGGGATATCTGGGAGTCGATCGGCCCCATGCTGACCAGCGTGGTCGCCACCGGGGCCGCCACCTGGTCGGACGATCTGATGCGGCCACTGCTGACGGAGGGGCGTCCGCAGGAACGGTATTTCACCTTCAGCTACAGCCCGCTCCTCGCCGCCACGGGCACGGTGTGCGGGGTGTTCTGCGCCGTCACCGAGACGACCGAGCGCGTGCTCGGCGAACGACGACTGCACGCCCTCAATGCCGTCAACGCGGCGGTCATGGAATCGCGCCCCCCCCCCCCCCCCCGGGGGGGGGGGGGGGGCGGGGG
>NZ_JASCXP010000208.1:0-12759 GCF_030010695.1 Nocardia sp. CC201C | reverse complement strand
ATGGCGGCGAACGCCTCGGCCCGGGAACCGAATTCGCGACCGCAGCCCGTCGACCGCTCGTCGGGCCGGGTCGCCAGGTACATGAGCAGATCCGGCGCGAACACCGCGGGCGCGCCCGTGACCCCGGTGGGTGCCAGGGCGTAGGCGCTGGAGAATTCCATCCCCGAGAGTTCGGCTCCGGCCTCGGCGGCCATGAGCAGTCCGTCGCCGGTGTCCACGTCGGTGCCCGCGCCGCCGGACAGGAAGGCGCAGCCGCCGGTGGCCACCACCACGGCGGCGGCCCGGGCGGTCCAGGCGCGGTGCCCCTTGGCCAGGGCGATCCCGGCGGCGCCGGAGACCAGGCCGTCGCGATCGGTGAGCAGTTGCAGGGCGGGATGCTGGTCGAGAATCCGCACCCCCGCGATCACCATGCTGCGCCGCATGCGGCCGAGGTACTTGGCCCCGTCGAGCACCACCCGGGTGGGTCCGGCCGCCGGTTCGCCGCCGACCCGGAACCCGCGGCGCACCAATTGCTCCACGCGCCGGTGCGTCTCGTCGAGGACCCGGTACATCCACTCCGGATCACCGAGGCCCTTGCCACCCGCGAAGCCCTGTCGCACCGCCTCGTCGCGGGCCGGGCCGGGCGGCAGGTTCCAGAGCGAGACCGTGCCGCACGCGGTGGGGCCGCTGGCCCCCGCGCGCGCCTTGTCGACCACGAGAACCCGAGCGCCGCGGGCGGCCGCCGCCAAGGCGGCCCAGCAGCCCGCCGGGCCACCGCCCAATACGAGCACATCGGCCTCGAATTCGGTCATATCGACAGATGTTCGACCACAGTTCAACCGGCCGCAACCGTTATCCGCGTTCCGATCTCCGCACCGAGACAGAGTTGTTATCGATTACTCGGGGAATGGAATTCAGACGCCGACGGCTTCCTCGATTTCCGCCTCGATCTCGCTCTCGGTCGGCTGCCGCGACCGCTCGGACCGCGCGCGTTCGTAGCGCGCCGCCACGATCACCAGTGCCAGCCCGGCCGCCAACCACAGCAGCAGGCTCAGCAGCCGTCCGCCCAGTCCGGCATTGTCGAAGTAGAGCAGCCCGCGCGCGCCCTCCACGAAACCCGCGCCGTTCCAGAAGGCGTGCAGCGCGCCGAAGAAGCCGTTCTGGAGTTCGGGGCCGTACACGCCGCCCGCGGTGGTGAAGTTGAGCATGACGAACAGCACCATGAGCGCCAGCGTGGTCCAGCGTTGCAGGAAGGTGTGCAGGCCGATGCCCACCGCCACGATGCCCGCGCTGTACACCAGGCCCAGACCCCAGACCCCCGCGTAGCCGTGATCCACGATGTGGAACACCGGACCGGCCAGCACGATGCCGATCACGCTCACCGCCAGCGACATGCCCAGGCCGAGCAGAGCGCGCACGCCCATGGAGAGCGCGGCACCGGCCGCACCGATCACCGCGACGCTGGTGTACGAGCCGATGCTCAACGCGACCAGTAGGAAGAACAGGCCCTGCGCGGTGGGATCGCCCGCGGCGGGGGCGGCCACGTCGGTGACGGTCAGCGGTGCGCCCTGCCGGGCGGCGACCTGGCCGAAGACCGCTTCGACGGCCATGGCGGTGGTATCCGAACCGGCCTTGGCGACCAGCAGTTCGGGCCGCCCCGGACCGGGCAGGTACGCACCGGAGAGCTCGCGGTCGCGCAGTCGCGCCACGGCCTGCTCGCGGTCGGGCAGGGTCATCACCTCGAGCGCGGCACCGCCGCCGTCCTTCAGGGTCTGGGCGAGGACCTTGACCTCCGGGCTGTCACCGATGACGGCGACCTGGAGGTGGTGGGGTTCGGGCTGGTGGAACGCGCCCAGGTAGGCGAGGCCCATGCCGAGGCACATGAGCAGCGGTGTGAGCAGGTGACCGGCGAGGTGCCGCAGCTGAGGCGAGGCCATACACTCTCCAATGGTTGGTAAATACAACTATTATCGTTGTATGATACAACCATGAATTCCGAGTCCGCCTACCCCACCCGTGCGGCGGCCATCCAGAGCATCCAGCGCGAGCTCACCGCCTTCGCCCGCCGCGCCCGCGGCAGATCGGCGGAATTGCATCCGGAGCTGTCCCTGGTGGCGTTCACCATCCTGGACCTGGTGATCGAACGCGACGGCTGTCTGGCCGCCGAGCTGGCCCAGCACTTCGCCCTCGACAAATCCACCGTGAGCCGCCAGGTCAGCACCCTCGAACAGGCGAATTACCTACGGCGCGAAGTGGATCCGACCAATCGGCGCAACCATGTCCTGCACGCCACCGCGGCCGGACGCGAGATCGCCCGCGAGGCCGACGAGCGGCGGCGGGAAGCGTTCACCCTGCGCTTCCTGGACTGGGACGACGCCGACGTCGCCCGATTCGCGGACTACCTGCGCCGCTACAACGACAGCGACTGAGACCTAATCCCACCACTGTGTCCACAGCAGCGCCGCGCCCGTCGCCAGTACGATCACCGCGCCGACCAGCGTGGCGCCCCAGGTCCGCCGACGGTCGGCGTAGACCTGCACCCCGACCGCCAGCACCGCCGCCGCGATGTGCCAGGCGATCACGCCGACCCCCGGCCCGGGGAAGTCCTTGCGCGCCCCCAGGATTCCGGCCCCCAGCACCGTCGCCGCCAGCACCACCGTCCCCCCGGCGACGACACCGCTCAACCCCCGCACCACCCTCATGACGTCCCCTTGGAGATCACCGGCACACCCGTCGCCTTGCCCACCAATTCCTCGAACTGCTCCGGATCGGTGGTGAATTCGCCGATCCGGATGGTCTTGTTGCTGCCGTGGTAGTCGGAGGAGCCCGTGGTCAGCAGGCCCAGTTCGGCCGCCAGCTCGGTGAGCACCGCGCGGTCGGCGGCATTGTGGTCGGGGTGGTCGATCTCCAGGCCGCCCAGGCCGATCGCGGCCAGATCGCGGATATCGTCCAGCGCCAGCAGCCGTCCGCGCTTGCGCGCCCGCGCGTGCGCCACCACACTCACACCCCCGGCCGAGGCGACCATCTCCACCGCGCGCCGCAGCGGGGTATCCGCCTTCTCCACGTAGTAGCGGCCGTGCGGGGCGAGCAGATCCTGGAAGGCCGCGTCCACACTGGGCACCACCCCGGCCGCCACCAGCGCCCGCGCCAGATGCGGTCGACCCGCCGACGGCCCCACCGAGGCCATCAGCTCCTCCGGATCGACGGGCAGGCCGTCGGCCGCCATGCGCTCGGCCATCCCGCGCAGCCGGACCACACGTTCGGCGCGCAGCCGCTCGCGCTCCTGCGCGAACGACTCGTCGGAGGGATCGAACAGGTACGCCAGCAGGTGCACCGGCACCGGATACCCGTCCTCGCCCATGCCCACACACGACATCTCCATCCCCCGTACCAGCGTCATCCCCGGCGGCAGCGCCTCGACCGCCGCGGTCCAGCCGGAGGTGGTGTCGTGGTCGGTCAGCGCCACCACGTCCAGTCCGGCGGCCGCGGCGTTGCGGACCAGTTCGGCCGGGGTGTCGGTGCCGTCGGAGGCGGTGGAATGGGTGTGGAGATCGATGCGCACGGGTCCATCTTGCCTGCGCCGGTATCGATCTTGTTCGCCCCGCCCGTCACACGCGGTTCCACCGACCCCGCGCGGATAGCATCGGGCCGTGCCCACCATGCCGCCGCTGCCGTCGTTCCGCGGGCCGCGCCGCGCCGCCGACAGGGACCGACCGCGCATCCCGGTGCCGACCGCGCGCGCCGTCGTGGACTGCGGGGTGTACGTGGCGGGCAAGCGGCTTCCCGGACGGTTCACCCACGAGCAGGCCCTGCGCGAGGTCCGCGAACGCGGCGCGGGCTTCGTCTGGCTCGGGCTCTACGAGCCGGACGCCACCCAGATGGCCGACGTGGCCCGCACGTTCGGCCTGCACGACCTGGCGGTCGAGGACGCGGTGCAGGCGCATCAGCGCCCCAAGCTGGAGCGCTACGACGACACGCTGTTCGTGGTGCTGCGCACGGTCGACTACCACGAACACGAGTTGAACACCGTGAGCGAGATCGTGAGCACCGGCGAGATCATGGTGTTCCTCGGCACCGATTTCGTGATCACCGTGCGCCACGGCGACCACACCGCCCTGACCGGCGTGCGCCACGAACTCGAGGCCGACCCCGAACATCTCGCCCTCGGCCCGGCCACCGTGCTGCACGCCGTGGCCGACCGTGTCGTGGACGCCTACGTGGAGGTGTCCGAACGCATCGAAGACGATGTGGACCTGATGGAGGAGGCGGTGTTCACCCCGGGGAACAAGCTCACCGTCGAACCCATCTACCAGCTCAAACGCGAAGTGGTGGAACTGCGCCGGGCGGTGAACCCGCTGGCGCTGCCGCTGCAGTTCCTCACCCACGACACCGCGCTGCCGCTGCCGAAGGAGATCCGGCGCTACCTGCGCGATGTCACCGACCACCACACGGCGGTGGCCGAGCGCATCACCGATTTCAACGAACAGCTCAGCGCGCTGATCAGCGCCGCGCTGGCGAAGGTGAGCGTGCAGCAGAACACCGATATGCGCAAGATCTCCGCGTGGGCCGCCATGGCGGCAGTGCCCACCATGGTCGCCGGCATCTACGGCATGAATTTCGAGTTCATGCCGGAACTGACGTGGCCCTTCGGCTATCCGCTGATCTGGGGGATCATCCTGAGCGCCTGCGGCGTGCTGCTCGTGCTCTTCCGGCGCAACAGGTGGTTGTGAGAGCGCCGGTCAGAGGTTGGCCGCGCCCCGGTCGGGATCGCGCACGTCGATGCCCGCTTCGGACCAGGCGTCGCACAGGGCCGCAGCGCCGCGAATCCGCACCCACGCGGCCTCGGTCGCGGTGATCGGGGTGACCGTCAGAAAGCGTACGGGCTCCGCCGGTTCCGGCAGCTTCACCTCGGCCATATCGCTCGCACCGAGCAGCACGGCGGTGAAACGGGCGGTGTGCCACAGTGGTTCCCCCAGATCCAGTAGCGCATCCGGTTGCAGCACAACGCCTTCCACGGCGGGCGTGGCCACCAGCACACCGAGGGTGCGCACCAGGCCGGAACTCGCGCCCGCACTGCCCAACTGGGTGAGCACCAGTTCCGCGCGCGGGCCGCGCAGCGGATCGGCCAGCGCCGCGGTGGGATCGGTCATCGGATGGCGGGAGCCGCCCAGCGTCACGTAGTGCACCAGATCACCCGCCGGCACGCGCAGGATCTCGATGGGCTCCAGCCCGAGGAAGGTCACCGAGGCGGAATCGGCCGATACCACCCCGAAGTGTCCGAGCACCGCGGCCCGGACGTCGTCGATCACATCCATCCGCTAGATCGCCAGCCTCGCCAGCATGTCCCGAGCCTGCTCGGCGGCCTTGGGCTCGCACAGCACGTCGTAGCGGCCCGCCACCAGCTGCATGGTGGAGGCGAAGTCGCGCTGGCCGCGGGTGGCGGCGTACGGGATGGCCGCCGAGATCAGGCCGAAGATGATGCCGCCGACCAGGCCGACCGCGATGATGCCCAGGCTGCTGCTGCCCTCTGGCCGGAACAGGCTCAGCAGCAGGCCGATGAACAGGCCAAGCCACGCGCCCGACACCATGCCGCCGCCGATGACCTTGCCCCAGGTCAGCCGGTACAGCACGCGCTCGACCTGCATGAGGTCGACACCGACGATGGTGACGTTCTCGACCGGAAAGTGGTTGTCCGCCAGATAGTCGACGGCCTTCTGCGCCTCGGCGTAGGTGGGGTACGACCCGACCGGCCAGCCCGACGGGGGCGTCGGCAGTCCCGGCCGGTTGCGGTTGTTCGGTGTCCCCATGGGATTGGTCATAGCCATATCATGCTATTTCTGCTCGTCGGCGGGGCCAACGAAACGCGTGGTTCGCGTCATTCCGGCCGCCCGTCCTTTATCAGCGATGACCTGCGCCATCTTCGCACTGGCCTCATCGATCATCTCGTCACCCAGCATAACCGCGCCCCGCGCGCCGCCATCGGCGGACGTGTGGAAGGCGTACGCGTCCAGGATCTCCTCGGCCTTGTCGTAGTCGGCCTGGCGCGGGCTGAAGATCTCGTTGGCCGCTGCGATCTGGTCCGGATGCAATACCCACTTGCCGTCGAAGCCGAGCGCGGCGGTGCGGGCGGCATTGCGGCGGAAGCCCTCGATATCGCGGACCGCCAGATAGGGGCCGTCGATGGCCTGGAGGCCGTGCGCGCGGGCGGCGAGCAGGATCGTCATATAGATGTGGTGGTAGGCGTCGCCCGGCTCGTAGCCCTCGGGCTGCTCCCCCACCACCAGGGTGCGCATGCTGATGCTGGCCATGAAGTCGGCGGGGCCGAAGACGAGGGTTTGCACCCGCGGGCTGGCGGTGGCGATCTCGTCGATATTGCGCAGGCCCAGCGCGTTCTCGATTTGCGGTTCGATGCCGATGCCGCCGGGGGTGAGGCCGTTGGCCTTCTCCAACTGGGTCAGCAGCAGGTCCAGGGCGCGCACCTGGCCCGCGTCGGTGACCTTGGGCAGCAGGATGGCGTCCAGATTCGCGCCCGCGCCCTCCACGACCATGATCACGTCGGCGTAGGTCCACTCGGTGGTCCAGTCGTTGACCCGCACCACGCGGATCTGGTCGCCCCAGCCGCCGGAGTTCAGCGCCGCGACGATGTTCGCCCGTGCCGCCGCCTTCGCCGCCGGTGCGACCGCGTCCTCGAGGTCCAGGAACACCTCGTCGGCCGCGAGTCCTTTGGCCTTCTCGATCATGCGCTGATTGCTGCCGGGTACGGCGAGTACCGAACGGCGCGATGTCATGCGTCACCTCTCACATCCGCGCTCGTGGCGCGACAATTCGGGCCGCCAGACCCTCTAGCCTGACAGTTATGGCAGCGACGAAGGTATTCGCCGCCCGGCTCGCGGGCCTGGTGGTACTGGGACCGGACGGGGAGTCTATCGGCCGCCTCCGTGATCTGGTGATCTCCATCCGGTACGACCGGCAGCAGCCGCGCATCCTCGGCATCCTCGTCGAACTGCCCACCCGGCGGCGCATTTTCGTGCCCATGCTGCGGGTGACCTCGATCGAACCCGGCGCGATCACCCTGAATACCGGCACCATCAGCGTGCGCCGCTTCGAGCAGCGGCACGGTGAGATGCTCGCCATCGCCCAGATCATCGACTCCACCGTGCGCGTGGACGATCCGGAACTGCCGGAACTGGGCAATATCGATGTGGTGGTGACCGATCTCGGTTTGGAGCAGACCCGCACCCGTGACTGGGTGGTGTCCCGGGTGGCGGTGCGCGAACGCCGCCGGCTGGGCTCGGCCTTCCGTCGCCGCGGGGCCGTGCATGTGGTCGCGTGGTCGCATGTGCGGGGTTTGACTCAGACGGAGCTGAACCTGCCGGGGCAGGACGTCACCCAGCTGCTGGAGCAATTCGAGGGCATGCGGGCGGCGGATGTCGCGCACCTGGTGCGCGAACTCCCGGAGAAGCGCCGCATCGAGGTGGTGCGCGCGCTCGACGACGAGCGCCTCGCCGATGTGGTGCAGGAGATGCCGGAGAACGACCAGATCGAGCTGCTGGAACAGCTCGGCACCGAACGCGCGGCCGACCTGCTCGAGGCCATGGACCCCGACGACGCCGCCGACCTGCTCGGCGAGCTGCCCGCGGGCGAGGCGGAATCACTGCTGGCCCTGATGGATCCGGAGGAGTCCGAACCGGTGCGGCGGCTGCTCGAGCATGCGCCCTACACCGCAGGTGGCCTCATGACGCCCTCCCCGGTAGTGCTGACCGCCTCCACCACCATCGCCGAGGCGCTGGCCCGGGTGCGCGATCCGGACCTCACCCCGGCGCTGGCCTCCATGGTCTTCGTGGTGCGCCCGCCGACCGCGACGCCCACCGGCCGCTATCTGGGCTGCGTGCACATTCAGCAACTGCTGCGCGAACCTCCGGCACACCTGGTGGGCGGCATTCTCGACACCGATCTGAGCCCGCTGCGCCCGGAGGCGTCGCTCACCGCTGTCACCCGCTACTTCGCCACCTACAACCTGGTGTGCGGACCGGTGGTCGACGACGAGAACCACCTGCTCGGCGCGGTCTCGGTGGACGATCTGCTGGACCACCTGCTGCCCGAGGACTGGCGCGAACAGGATGAGCACGAGCTCGCCGAGGCGACCGGAACCGTTGTCGCGCACAAGCTTCCGGGAGGCAAGCCATGACCGACCACAGCCCCCGGGGGCGATTGGAGACGCCGTCGGAGTCGCGCTTCCGGTTCGACTGGGACGCCGAGGCGCTGGCCCGCTCCAGCGAGCGCGTGGCCCGCTTCCTGGGCACCGGGCGCTATCTGGCGATCCAGACCGTCGTGGTGGTGGTGTGGATCGCGCTCAATGTCTTCGCGGTGAGCCTGCGTTGGGACCCGTATCCGTTCATCCTGCTCAACCTGGCTTTCTCCACTCAGGCCGCCTATGCCGCGCCGCTCATCCTGCTGGCGCAGAACCGGCAGGACAACCGCGACCGGGTGGCGCTGGAGGAGGACCGGATGCGGGCCGCCCAGACCAAGGCCGACACCGAGTTCCTGGCTCGGGAGCTGGCGGCGCTGCGGTTGGCCGTCGGCGAGGTCGCGACCCGTGACTATCTGCGGCGCGAACTCGAGGACATCAAGGATCTGATCACCCGTCTGGACGGCGAATCCGCAGGTGGAACAGATAAATCAGACCGGTCAGGCGAACGCAAAAAGAAGAAGGGTACCGAGAGAAAGAGGTCCGAGGTCGTAGTTTCGCCGCAAAAAGATGGCGAATGACGGCACAAGTTGCACACAACAAGCTTACGGATGGGTAACCTGGATCACGTTGTTCCGAGTAACCGACTCAGACACCTTCCCACTGAGGTGGGTGTCACCGCGCTACCGGTTGCTCCACGACTGTTGAGGGGATTGTGTGGTGCCAAAACGAATAGCAGCTCCGGTGACAGCATCGGCTCTCATCCTGGCCGGACTCGTCACCGCCGGATCGGCCACCAACACCACCCACAGAACCGAGGCACCCCAGGCCCCCGACGCCCTATTGGCCGCCAGCGCGGTCGACGCCGTCGCCGCCGACCAACCCACCTCCGACAAACTCGTCGGACTGGTGCCCGCCGCCCCGGAGCCGCCGCGCAAACTGCGCGCCCTGACCCCACCCGCCGACGGCATGTTCAACGGCACCGTGCCGCTGCAGGACATCGCGCTGCCCGGCGGCGCCGGCGTACTCGGCATTCCGGAGATCGTGCTCGCCGCCTACCGCAATGCCGAGCTGGCACTGGAGTCCTCCATGCCCGGCTGCGGGCTGTCGTGGAATCTGCTGGCCGGAATCGGACGCATCGAATCCGGACATGCCAGCAATGGCCGCACCGACGCCGCGGGCACCACCGTCACGCCCATCTACGGCCCGGCGCTGGACGGGACCCTGCCGGGCAACGAGATCATCAAGGCCGCCGACGGCGGCTATGTGCGCGCCCTGGGTCCCATGCAGTTCCTGCCCGGCACCTGGGCGCTGTACGCCGCCGACGGCAATGGCGACGGCGTCTCCGATCCGCACAATGTCTTCGACGCCGCGCTGGCCGCGGGCAAGTACCTGTGCTCCGGCAATATGAACCTGCGCGATCAGCAGCAGCAGCTGCGGGCCGTGCTGCGCTACAACAACTCCATGTCGTACGCGGCCCAGGTGCTGAGCTGGTCGCACGCCTACAAGACCGGCGGCGCGCCCACCCAGGTCAGCATCTCGCCGGATCTCATCGCCCCGGGCAGCATTCCGACGGCGTCCGTGCCGGATATGACGCTGGCCAACAACACGCTCCCGGCCCCGACCACGTCGGAGCAGCCGCCGTCGAACACCGTCGCGCCGCAGCAGACGCCGACCCAGGTGATGATCACCATTCCGGGTCTGCCGCCGATTCCGTGCGGCATCTTCTGCCCGCCGCCCCCGCCGAACCCCTGTGCGCAGGAAGCGGTTCCGGCGCCGATGCCGGATCCGATGGGCGCGGCGAACGCGGCACCGGAAGTGGGCAAAGCAGAAGAATCGGCCAAGCCCGACCTGACCGGACAGCAGTTCGGTCCGGACGGCCAGCCGCTGCCGACCCCGGCGTCCTGCACCGCCCCCGAGGCCGCCCAGCCGCCGCAGCCCGCACCGCAGCCGCAGCCCGAGAATCCGGTGCTGCCAACGGAATCCGCACCGCCCGCGCCCGCCGAGGGCTCGGCTCCCGCGCCCGCGGAGGAGCCCGCCGCGCCGCCCGCACCGGCCATCACGCTGCCGTTCGGCATCACGATTCCGCTGCCTCCGCCGCCCCCGGCCCCGGCTCCGTGACGCAAACGAGAAAAAGGATCACGAAGGAGTAACGAACAGATCTCGAATGCGGTACCGTGATCTCCATTGCATTACCGAGGGCACATCCGGACAGCAATGGAGGGCCATCACACCGTGGGACGTCACCGCAAGCCGCCGGCCGTCAATGTGCGTCGGCAGTCTGTTATCGCACTCACCGGTCTCGTTCCCGCGGGACTCGCCACCGTCACCGGGGCGGCCGACGGCAGTCTGGCCGACAAGCTGGCAAGCTCTGTGCAGCAACGGATTTCGTCCGATGCCGACGATCAGCTACCCAGACTCGAGGCGGCCGCCGCACCGGTAGCCGCCGCCCCGGAACTCCTGCTGCGAGAGGCCAAACAGGCCGCGCCGCCACCACCGCCGCAGGTGCGCACGGTCGCGCAGCCCGACGGCCGCGCTCCGGCCGCCGCCCCCGCCGGTCCGCTCGATATGCCCGGCATCGCCGAGGCCGCGTACAAGAACGCGGAACATGTACTGGCGGCGGAGAATCCGACCTGCGGCATGTCGTGGTCCATGCTCGCGGGCATCGGCCGCGTGGAATCCCGGCACGTCTTCGGCGGCAAGGCCGACGACGGCGGCAACCCGCTCACCCCCGTCTACGGACCGGTGCTGGACGGCAGCCTGTACGGCAACCACGTGATCTACGATTCCGACGGCGGATCCCTGGACGGGCTCCAGGGTTACGACCGCGCGGTCGGTCCCATGCAGTTCCTGCCCGAGACCTGGAAGCACTACGCGGCCGACGGCAACGGCGACGGCATCGCCGACCCGCAGAACCTCTTCGACGCCACCCTCACCGCGGGCAAATACCTGTGTTCGGGCGGACTCGACATGCGGGATCGGGCGCAGCAGACCCGCGCCATCCTCCGCTACAACAACTCCATGGCCTACGTCGCCAACGTGATGGCCTGGCAGGTCGCCTACCAGAGCGGCGTCGCACCGCAGCCCGCCCAATTGCCGCGCATCTGAGGCTCATGGATGCCGCGCATCCCAGGCCCATGGATGCCGCGCATCCCAGGCCCATGGATGCCGCGCATCCCAGGCCCATGGATGCCGCACATCCCAGGCCCATGGATGCCGCACATCCCAGGCCCATAGACTGGCGTACATGCCAGTGGTAACGGAATCGGATGTGCGGGGCGCGCTCGCGAAGGTGGACGACCCGGAGATCCGGAAGCCGATCACCGAACTGGGCATGGTGAAGAGCGTCGAGATCGGCGCCGACAGCAGTGTCCACGTCGAGATCTACCTGACGACGGCGGCGTGCCCGCTCAAGACCACGCTCACCGAGCGGGTCACCAAGGCGGTCGCCGACGTGCCCCATGTGGGCGCGATCGACGTGACCCTCGACGTCATGAACGACGAGCAGCGCACCGAGCTGCGCCGCAAGCTGCGCGGCGACGCCGCCGAACCGGTCATCCCCTTCGCCCAGCCCGGATCGCTGACCCGCGTGTACGCGGTGGCCTCCGGTAAGGGTGGCGTTGGAAAGTCCAGCGTCACCGTGAATCTCGCGGCCGCCATGGCCGCGCGCGGACTCGCGGTGGGCGTGCTCGACGCCGATATCTACGGCCACTCGGTGCCGCGCATGCTGGGCACCGACCAGCGGCCCACCCAGGTGGAGCGGATGATCATGCCGCCCGTCGCGCACGACGTGAAGGTCATCTCGATCTCCATGTTCACCCAGGGCAATACGCCCGTGGTGTGGCGCGGTCCGATGCTGCACCGGGCGTTGCAGCAGTTCCTCGCCGACGTGTTCTGGGGCGATCTGGACGTGCTGCTGCTCGACCTGCCGCCCGGCACCGGCGACGTGGCCATCTCGCTGGCCCAGCTCATCCCCAATGCCGAGATCCTGGTGGTGACCACCCCCCAGTTGGCCGCCGCCGAGGTGGCCGAGCGCGCGGGTTCCATCGCGCTGCAGACCCGCCAGCGCATCGCGGGCGTCATCGAGAACATGTCCTGGCTCGACCTGCCCGACGGCACCCGCATGGACCTCTACGGCTCCGGCGGCGGTCAGACCGTCGCCGAGAACCTCACCCGCGCCATCGGCGCGAATGTCCCGCTGCTGGGCCAGATCCCGATCGAACAGTCGCTGCGCGAGGCGGGCGACGAGGGCACCCCCATCGTCCTGCGCGCCCCCGACAGCGCCTCGGGCAAGGCGCTGCGCGATATCGCCGACAAACTCGCGGTCCGCCGCCGCGGCCTGGCGGGCATGTCCCTCAACATCGACACCACCCGCCACCTCTGACCCCACACCACACCCGAACAACCCACTCACCCAGCACCTCCTCACCCCAAAGACCCCCACAACACGCCCGCCCCATTTCGTCCACCCGAACATTTTGTTTCGGTGTACCGTTGACGCTGTCGGACAGCGTGTACCGACAGCCACCGCGGTGCCCCCCCCCCCCCCCCCCCCCCCGGGGCCCCCCCCCCCCCCCCCGCCCCCCCCCCCC
>NZ_JASCXP010000207.1:0-12788 GCF_030010695.1 Nocardia sp. CC201C | reverse complement strand
CCGCACGCCACTGGGCGTCTGGCCGGGCACCGCGTACCCCCTGGGCGCGACCTACGACGGCGCGGGCACCAATTTCTCGCTGTTCTCCGAGGTGGCCGAGCGGGTCGAACTGTGCCTTATCGACGACCGCGACCGCGAGCAGCGGATTCCGCTCGACGAGGTGGACGGGTACGTGTGGCACTGCTACGTGCCCGCCATCGGCCCCGGCCAGCGCTACGGTTTCCGGGTGCACGGGCCGTTCGAACCCGAGCGCGGACTGCGCTGCGATCCGAGCAAACTGCTGCTCGACCCCTACGGCAAGGCGTTCGACGGGCAATTCGACAGCCATCCCGCCCCGTACACGCCGGGCCGGGACTCCCTCGGCCACACCATGACCGGCGTGGTGATCAACCCGTACTTCGACTGGGCCGACGACCGCTCGCCCAAACGCCCCTACCACGAGACGGTCATCTACGAGGCCCATGTCAAGGGCATGACCGTCACCCACCCCGAGGTGCCGCCGGAACTGCGCGGCACCTACGCCGGGATGGCGCATCCGGCCATCGTCGACCATCTGCGCGGCCTCGGCGTCACCGCCGTCGAACTCATGCCGGTGCACCAGTTCCTCCAGGACCGCGTGCTGCTGGATCGCGGCCTGCGGAACTACTGGGGCTACAACAGCTTCGGCTATCTGGCCCCGCATCACGAGTACGCCGCCAACCCGGCCCCGGGCGCGGCCGTCACCGAGTTCAAGGCCATGGTGCGCGCCCTGCACGCCGCCGGTATCGAGGTCATCCTGGACGTGGTCTACAACCACACCGCCGAAGGCAACGAATTCGGGCCCACCATCGGCTTTCGCGGCATCGACAACGCCGCCTACTACCGTCTCGTGGACGACAATCCGCAGCACTACATGGATTACACGGGCACCGGGAACAGCCTCAACGTCCGCCATCCGCACACCCTGCAACTGATCATGGATTCGCTGCGCTACTGGGTGCTCGACATGCACGTCGACGGGTTCCGCTTCGACCTGGCCGCCACCCTGGCGCGCGAACTGCACGATGTGGACCGGCTGTCCACCTTCTTCGACCTGGTGCACCAGGATCCGGTGGTCAGCCAGGTCAAACTCATCGCCGAACCCTGGGATGTGGGCGAGGGCGGCTATCAGGTCGGCAACTTCCCGGTGCTGTGGACCGAATGGAACGGCAAATACCGTGACACCGTGCGGGATTACTGGCGCGGACAACCGGCGACGCTGGGCGAGTTCGCCTCCCGGCTGACCGGCTCCTCGGACCTGTACGAGACCACCGGCCGCCGCCCCGGCGCGTCCATCAACTTCGTCACCGCGCACGACGGTTTCACCCTCGCGGACCTGGTGTCCTACAACGAGAAACACAACGAGGCCAACGGCGAGGGCAACCGCGACGGCGAAACCTACAACCGCTCCTGGAACTGCGGAGTGGAGGGCGAGACCGACGATCCCGCCGTGCTCGCACTGCGCGCCCGGCAGCAGCGCAATCTGCTCGCCACGCTGCTGCTGTCCCAGGGCACGCCGATGCTGCTGCACGGCGACGAATTCGGTCGCACCCAGCGCGGCAACAACAATGCCTACTGTCAGGATTCCGAGCTGTCCTGGATGGATTGGTCGCTCATGCGCACGAATGCCGATCTGCTCGCCTTCACCCGCCGCGCCGTCGCCCTGCGCACCGCGCATCCGGTGTTCCGGCGGCGGCGCTTCTTCGACGGCCGCCCCGCCCCCGAACACGCCCATCCCGGCGATATCGGCTGGTTCACCCCCGAGGGCACCGAGATGACCGCGGCCGACTGGGACAACGGCTTCGGACGGTCGCTGACCGTCTTCCTCAACGGCGACGCCATCGCCGAACCCGGGCCGCGCGGGGAACGCATCACCGACGATTCGTTCCTGCTGTGCTTCAACGCCCACGACGAACCCCTGCCCTGCACCCTGCCCGACCCGGACCACGGCGCCGAATGGACTGTGGCCCTGGACTGTTCGACCCCGACCGGAGCCCCACCCGACCGCGTATACCACGCCGGCACACCCGTGGAAGTCCCCGCGCGCTGCCTGCTCGTCCTCCGCCGTACTGCATGATCGATACAGCCATGACCAGCCTTGAACACAGCACCGACGCCATCGCCCGGCGCACCCCCGTGCGCAGCACCTACCGGCTGCAGCTGCGACCGGACGCGCTCACCTTCGCCGACGCCCGCGCCATCGCCGAATACCTGCAGCAGCTGGGGATCTCGCATCTGTACCTGTCCCCCGTCCTGACCGCCATGCCCGGCTCCACCCACGGCTACGACGTCACCGACCCCACCACGGTCTCGGCGGCGCTGGGCGGCCCGGCCGGTTTCAAGGCGCTCTCCGACGAGGTGCGCGGACGCGGCATGGGCCTGATCGTGGATCTGGTGCCCAACCACGTGGGCGTGGCCGACCCACGGCAGAACCCGTGGTGGTGGGATGTGCTGCGCAACGGCAAGCAGTCCCCGTACGCGCACTACTTCGATATCGACTGGAGTACCGGCAATGGTGCGGGCGGCCGGATCGCGCTGCCGGTACTGGCCGGGGAGACCGATGTGGCGGCGCTGAGCGTGGACCGCACCGGGCCCGAACCCATGCTGGCGCTGCGCGATCTGCGCTTCCCCATCGCGCCCGGCACCGACGGCGAGAACGCGCTGCGCACGCACGACAAGCAGCACTATCGACTGGTCACCTGGAAGTCCGGGCTGTGCGGATATCGGCGCTACTTCACCGTCGGCGGGTTGGCGGCGGTGCGGCAGGAGGAGACCGCCGTCTTCGACGCCACCCATCGGGAGCTGGCCGCCTGGTGCGAACACGATCTCATCGACGGCGTGCGGGTCGACCATCCGGACGGACTGGCCCGGCCCACGGAGTATCTGGCCCGGCTGCGGCGACTCATCGGACCGCAGCGGCTGCTGCTGGTGGAGAAGGTGCTGTCCAATCGCGAACCGCTGGACGCCACCCTGCCCATCGACGGCACCACCGGCTACGACGCGCTCGCCGACCTCGGCGGCGTGCTGCTCGATCCGGACGGCGAGCCGGCGCTGACCGAACTGTCCAGGCAGTTCACCGGGCACGGCAGCGACCGCGCCTGGTTCACCGAGCAGGAGCACCGCATCAAACGCGCGGTGGCCGAGACCATGCTGGTGCCGGAGATGCGGCGGCTGGTGGCGGCGATCAAGCGCGACGCCAAGGCCGAGACCTGCGACACCATGGCGCTGACCAACGCCACCATCGAGGTGCTGTCGTTCATGCCGGTGTACCGCACCGACTACGCGCCGCTGGCCGGGATGGTGGGCGCGGTGGTGGCCGAGGTGGCGCGGCGCAACAGCGAACTGACCACGCCGCTGCAGGTGCTGGTGACGGCGCTGGCGGTGGGCGGCGAGGCGGCCACGCGCTTCCATCAGGTGGGCGGGGCGATCACCGCGAAAGCGGTGGAGGACACCATGTTCTACCGGGCGGCCCGGCTGGTGTCGCTCCAGGAGATGGGCGCCGATCCGGTGCGCTTCGGCTGCTCGCCCATCGAATTCCACCTCGCCAACGCCGAGCGCGCGACGCGCTGGCCCGCCGGCATGACCGCGCTGTCCACCCACGACACCAAGCGCGGTGAGGATGTGCGCGCCCGCATCGGGGTGCTGTCGCAGGTGGCCGACACCTGGGCGCAGGCGGTGACCGCCTGGGACGAGATCGCGCCCGGCCCCGACGGCGCGACCACCCTGTTCCTGCTACAGAACATGTTCGGCGTCTGGCCCGCCGACGGCCGCCCGGCCGCCACCGTGCCCGGGTTGCGCGATCGGCTGCACCTGTTCGCGGAGAAGGCGATGCGCGAGGCCGGTACCCGAACCTCGTGGGAGGAACCGGATATCGAGTTCGAGCAGGCGGTGCACCAGTGGATCGACACCGTGATCGACGGCCCGGTCGGCGCCGAGCTCGGGGATCTGGTTGCCGATCTGGCCCCGCACGCGTGGTCGGACTCGCTGGCACAAAAGCTGCTGCAACTCGGCGGCCCGGGTATCCCGGACGTCTACCAGGGCTGCGAATTGTGGGAGGATTCCCTCGTCGATCCCGACAACCGCCGCCCCGTCGATTTCAACCACCGCATTCTGCTGCTGCAATCCCTCACCGGCACACCGGATCTCGACCCATCCGGAGCGGCCAAGATGTGGATCGTCGCCTACGCCCTGTGGTTGCGCCGCGAACGCCCCGAATGCTTCGTCGGCGGCACCTACACCCCGCTGTTCGCCACCGGCGACCACGCCCAGCGCCTCATCGCCTACGCCCGCGGCCGCCGCGGCGAACCTCCCGAGGTCATCGTCGCCGCCACCCGCCACAGTGTGGCGTTGGCCGAAACCGGTTGGACCGATACGGTTCTCGACCTCCCGCAGGGCGACTGGACCGACCGCCTCACCGGCCACACCTTCTCCGGCCGCGCCCGCCTGGAGAAACTGTTCGCCCGACTCCCGGTGGCCCTGCTGGTGCGCTGATGCACAGGACCGGACCGACGAGGGACTGGACGAGGGACTGTTCGAATACCGCACGGCGACCTCGGACGGCACGGTCAGGGTGCTTGCTATCGCTATGTCAAGCCGGTGTAGGAAGTTTCTCCGCTCCGAGGTCGGCGGTGTCGCCGTTCGCGGTGTAGGTCGGCGCCGGGGCGGGCGGTAGGTCGATGGGTTCGACCAGATCCGCCGGAATCGTGTTCGCTGCGCCGCCGTGTTCGAGCAGCCAGCGGCGCAGATTGTCGGGGGTGTAGCCGTCGCGGAGGCGGACCGTGGAGGCGAAGTAGACACTGCGGTCGGTATGGTGCAGGAGTTTGCGCCAGGAGTCCCAGTAGAAGCGGGGCGTGCGCCATTTCCGGACCAGGCGGACGTAGTTCAGGATACGGAAGCCCAGACCCAGGGAGTCGTGGCGTTTGTCGTGCTCGACGGGGACGCAGTGGCTCATGAGGGAGCGCAGCCGGTCGTGGTCGAATTCCAGGCCCTCGGCCTCGGCCTCGCGGATCATCCAGTGCAGGGTGGTGTCGGAGAGGCCGCATTCGGGGTAGCCGCCGCCGATATCGCTGTGCACGCCCTCGAACCAGACCTGTTTCACGCGGTCGGTGCGGCGGTACTTCTCGCGTAGTTCGACGGGGATCTCCCACAGGCAGGGTTCGAAGGCGCGGCGGCGTTCGTCGATGGCGAGAGCCTGGCGGGCGCAGTGCACCACACTGGACAGCCGCACATCGTGGAAGCGGTGCCGCCAGGCGGTGACACCCGGAATGCCCATGGCCCCAACGGTATCGAACACGCCCAGGAAGTTGATCTTCGGCCGTTCCGGATACGCGTAGCGCCTCCGAAAGCGTTCCCACTCGGGCGGATCCGGATCGTCGATATGCTTTTTGCGCTGCTTGTAGATGCGCTGAGCATCGCGGTACCTGCCGCAGATCATGGCCTCATCGGTGAGAATGCCCAGCCGCGTGATCATTCCGGCGAGACTGCGCGCGGTGTACGCGCCGCGGCTGAACCCGAAGATGAATATCTCGTCGCCCGGTTTCCAGTTCAGCGCCACCTGCCAGTACGCCGACCACAGATTGGCCTCCAGACCGAGTCCGAACGCCCCGCCCAGCAACCGATCCGAGGTGAATCCCCCGGCACCGGGACCGGAGACGTAGAACACCCGCTGCCCCACGGGTCTCCCGCTGCGGTCGCTGCCGGTGATGCGCACCGTCTGTGCGATTTTCACGATATTGGAGACCGTGTCGTCGGACTCGGCCTTCCAGGTGCCGTCACAGCACACTACGAGCCGTTTCATGGAACGCATCCTCCCGCCCAGGACATTCGGTTTCGTGCGTAGTCGACTACTCGAATCATCGCGACGCCCCCGAACCCCCGTTAACCCCGTGACAATCCCCCGGGAATGACGGCCTACATTCTGCGATACGCCGCCGCCCGCCGCGCGGCGAACCGGAAAAGAGCCGACCGGAAAGAGACGGCCCCGAGCCGTGATCGACTCGGGGCCTGGACGTTCGAATTCGGGTGGGGCTCAGGTGAGGTAGCGGTAGGCGGGTGAGCCCGGCTCCAGCCGCTCACCCTGAATGGGCGATGCCTCCATGCGCTTGAGCAGCGGCCCCAGCGCGTCGGGAGCGCCCAGTTCGATGCCGACCAGCGCCGCACCGGTCTCCCGGTTGTTGCGCTTGACGTATTCGAACAGGGTGATGTCGTCCTCCGGGCCGAGCACCTCGTCCAGGAAACGCCGCAGCGCCCCCGGCTCCTGCGGGAAGTCCACCAGGAAATAGTGCTTCAGCCCCTGGTGCACCAGCGATCGCTCGATCACCTCGCCGTAGCGCGACACGTCGTTGTTGCCGCCCGAGAGCAGGCACACCACCGTGGACCCGGGTTCGATGTCGACGACCGACAGCGCCGAGACCGACAGCGCCCCGGCCGGTTCGGCCACGATGCCCTCGTTCTGGTACAGCTCCAGCATGGTGGTGCAGATGGCGCCCTCGTCGACCTGCATCATGCGGAAATGTCCTGCGCCGGGCAGGGATTCGGTGGTGGTGAGCAGTGGCAGCGAGGCGTGCGAACGCACCCGGCCGCCGAACCGCGACACCGCCTGATACGGCACCGCGCCGATACGGCGCACCGCCGCCCCGTCCACGAAGGGGTCGATCTCGGGCAGGGTGACCGGGCCGCCCGCCACCATGGCGGCGGTCATGGAGGCGGCCCCGGACGGTTCCACCCCCAGGATCGCGGTGCTCGGCGACCGCTCCCGCAGATAGGTGCCGACACCGGCGAGGCAGCCGCCGCCGCCCACCGGCACGATCACCAGATCGGGGGCGCTGCCCAGTTGCTCCAGGAATTCGGCGGCGATGGTGCCCTGCCCGGCCGCGGTGCGCGGATCGTCGAAGGGGGGAACCATGGTCGCGCCGGTGCGCTCCACATCGGCGGCCGCGGCGGCCGCGGCGGCGTCGTAGGTGTCGCCGACGGCGATGAGATCGACGTATTCGCCACCGTGCACGCGGATGCGGTCGCGCTTCTGCTTCGGCGTGGTGGTCGGGACGTAGATGCGACCCGAGATACCCATGGCCCGGCACGCGAAGGCCACGCCCTGGGCGTGATTTCCGGCGCTGGCGGTGACCACGCCCGCCCGGCGTTCGGCGGCGGTCAACTGGACGATCAGGTTGTAGGCGCCGCGCAGTTTGTAGGAGCGCACCGCCGTGAGATCCTCGCGCTTGAGGTAGACCTCGGCGCCCGTCGCCGCCGACAGCCGCGCGATTCGCTGCAACGGCGTCGGCTCGATAATGTCGGAAATTCGCTTCGCGGCAGCATCGATCTCGTCCGCCGTCAATGCGGGCGGCGGCGTGGACACTTTCTCTGCGACTTCGAGCGGATTCGACACCCGACCCATGCTAGCGGGCAGGTCGCGACGAGATTTCGGCGACCGGTCCAAGCGCACGCGATCACCGCCGGGAAACCGCGCGCGATCACCGCTGGAAACGACGAACCGCCCGGGCGCGTGGTCCAGTCCACGTACCCGGGCGGCAATCGGGGGATGTGCGAGTTCGCTCAGCGCGGGGTCAGCACGAAGACCGGGATCACCCGGTCGGTCTTCTTGGTGTACTCGTTGTAGTCGGGCCACACCTCGGCGGCGCGCTGCCACCACTGTTCCCGCTCGTCACCGAAGACCTCACGGGCGTCGTAATCCTTCACCACCGCGCCGTCGCGCAATTCGACGTGCGGATCGGCCTTGATGTTCCAGTACCAGACGGGATGCTTCGGCGCGCCGCCGAGCGAGGCGACGACCGCGTACTCACCATTGTGTTCCACCCGCATGAGCGGGGTCTTGCGGAGTTTGCCGGACTTCGCGCCCCGCGTGGTCAGCAGGACGATGGGCTTGCCCTGCATGGTGTTGCCCTCGGCCCCGTTGGATGCCTCATACTTCTCGGCCTGTTCACGGGCCCAATCGGATGTGCTGGGTTCGTACTCTCCGGTTAGTGGCATGCACGAGCAAACAGCCGGTGGTCCTGTTATGTTCCCGACAAGAAGTTCGCTTGGCCGAACTTTCACCGCCGGGTACCCTGAGCACATGGCAGTGGTTCACCCGACGCGCATGGCGCGCTCCCACGGCGCGACCGTGGATATCGCGGGCTCGGCCTGGCCGGTGTACAAACTCGAGGCCCTCGCCGCCGCCCTGATGATCGGCCTGGTCCTCGCCCTCATCACCGGATCGCTCCAGCTCGCCGTCCTCACCGCCGCCACTGTCGCGAGCATTCGCTGGCTGGTCGGCCGCGCCCGCGGCTGATTACGATTCCGCCCCGGTCAGCGTGTCCTACCTGGCTTGATACCGTTCGGCTACTACCTTGCGTGGGGTGGTCGCACGCTCAGGGATCATCTGTTTCGCTCTGACCGTCAGCGCGGTCCTCGGCGCCCCCGTGGCGCGGGCCGATATCGAAGCCCTGCCCCCGCACGAGCGGGTGTTCGCCTCACCGATCGGCAGTTTCACCGTCGGACACAAGGACGAGTCGGTCCATCGGATTCCGCCGCTGAACCAGGTGGGCACCACCCGTGAGGCATTGGTCAGCAATACCTTCTACGGCCGCATCGACGGCGGCGCCACGGGCACGCTGGTCGCCGGATACCACGTCGGCTGCGCGGTGAATCTGAACAACGGTGCGCTGGGGCTCAATTCGAGCATCTACCCCGACGATGTCCTGCCCGATGTCGGCACCGGCGGCACCAACCCCATCCCCTACCTCAACGGCCAGACCGGCATTCAGACCTATGTGGCCCCGGTGCTCACCGCGACCCTCGCCCCCGGCGAGGTCAAGGAGGTGAAGCTCACCGAGAAGCAGGTCGTCCCGGGCGATACCGCGTGGGCCATCACCCGGGACTTCCACATCATCGTCAACAGCTGCACCGGTCCGGTCAGTATCCGCAGCTACTCGTACATGCAGGTGACCTCGACGCTGGTGGACGACTCCGGCGGGGTGTTCGGCGACCCCACCTGGCTGTGACCGGCCGTACCGATACGCCGATCAGCCGGTCAGGCAGCCCGGACCCAGCAGCGCCTTGAGATCGCCCATGAGTGCCGAGGACGGCGAAACCCGCAGATTGTCCGCCACTTTCAGCACCGTGGTGCGGTCGCGGGAGCCGACGTGGCGGATATGCACGTCGGCGGTGCCGGGATGGCTGGTCAGCACGCGCTTGAGCTTGCCGATCTTCTCCGGCGTGCACAGGCGGGTCGGAATGGTCACCGACAGCGGCTTCTCCACGCCGATGGCCGACAGATCCGGCACCACCAGGTCGTTGGCAATGAGCGAGACCCGGTCGTCGCGGGCGGAGACGCGCGCCTTCACCAGCACGATGGCGTCCTCGGTGACATCCATGCCGAAGACCGAGTAGGACTGCGGGAAGAACAGCACCTCGATACCACCGGTGAGATCCTCCAGTTGCGCCGACGCCCAGGGCAGGCCGTTCTTGTTCACGCGGCGGGTGACATTGGCGAAGATGCCGCCGATGGTGACCTGTGCGCCGTCCTTGACCTCACCCTCCAGAATGGCCGGGATCTGGGTGTCCGACTGCGCCGCGAGCACGTGTTCGACGCCGTTGAGCGGATGCCCGGACACGTACAGGCCCAGCATCTCCCGCTCCAGGGCGAGTTTGTGCTTGGTCTCCCACTCCTCGTCGGGCACCTTCACATTGAAGACGCTGGCCACCGAGTCGTCGCCGTCGTCGAGTCCGCCGAAGAGGTCGAACTGGCCCATGGCCTCGGCCTTCTTGGTGGACATCACCGCGTCGATGGCATCGGAGTGCACCACCAGCAGGCCCTTGCGCGGATGCCCCAGCGAATCGAAAGCGCCCGCCTTGATCAGAGATTCGGTGACCTTCTTGGTGCAGGCGATGGCGTCGATCTTGTTGAGGTAGTCGGAGAAGTCGGTGAACTTCGACTTCTCCTTGCGCGCGGCGATGATCGAGGCCACCACGTTCGCGCCGACATTGCGCACCGCGCCCAGGCCGAAGCGGATGTCGTTGCCCACCGAGGCGAATTCCATCTCGGACTCGTTGACGTCCGGTGGCAGCACCTGGATGCCCAGGCGGCGGCAGTCGGCGAGGTAGACGGCGGCCTTGTCCTTGTCGTCGCCCACGGAGGTGAGCAGACCCGCCATGTACTCGGCGGGATAGTTGGCCTTGAGGTAGGCGGTCCAGAAGGACACCAGACCGTAGCCCGCGGCGTGCGATTTGTTGAACGCGTACCCGGCGAACGGGAGAATCGTGTCCCACAGCGCCTTGATGGCGGGCTTGCTGAAGCCGTTCTCCAGCATGCCCTTCTCGAAGCCTTCGAACTCGGCCTCGAGCACCTCGGCCTTCTTCTTGCCCATGGCGCGGCGCAGAATATCGGCTCGACCGAGCGAGTACCCGGCCACCTTCTGCGCGATCTGCATGATCTGCTCCTGATACACGATCAGGCCGTAGGTGTCGCGCAGAATGTCCTTCAGGGGCTCCTCGAGCTCCGGATGGATGGGTTTGACCTCTTGCCGCCCGTTCTTGCGGTCGGCGTAGTCGTTGTGGGCGTTCATGCCCATGGGACCGGGACGGTACAGCGCCAGCACGGCCACGATGTCCTCGAAGCCGGTGGGCTGCATGCGCCGCAGCAGATCGCGCATGGCCCCGCCGTCGAGCTGGAAGACGCCGAGGGTGTCGCCGCGGGCGAGGAGTTCGTAGGTGGCCGTGTCCTCCAGCGCCAGGGTGTCGAGGTCGATGTCGATCCCGCGGTTGGCCTTGATGTTCTCCAGGGCGTCACCGATGACGGTGAGGTTGCGCAGGCCCAGGAAGTCCATCTTCAGCAGGCCGATGGCCTCACAGCTGGGGTAGTCCCAGCCGGTGATGATGGCCCCGTCCTGGGGCCGCTTCCACACCGGGATGGCGTCGGTGAGCGGCTCGCTGGACATGATGACCGCGCAGGCGTGCACACCGGCGTTGCGGATCAGGCCCTCGAGGCCGCGCGCGGTCTCGTAGATCTTGTTGACGTCCGGGTTGGTGTTGATGAGCTCCCGGACCTCGGCGGCCTCCTTGTACCGCTCGTGCTCGGGATCCATGATGCCCGCGAGCGGAATGTCCTTGGCCATGATCGGCGGCGGCAGCGCCTTGGAGATCTGGTCGGCGATGGCGAAGCCGGGCTGGCCGAACTGGACGCGCGCGGAGTCCTTCAGCGCGGCCTTGGTCTTAATGGTGCCGAAGGTGATCACCTGGGCGACCTTGTCGCTGCCCCACTTCTCGGTGGCGTAGCGGACCATCTCACCACGACGGCGATCGTCGAAGTCGATATCGATATCGGGCATGGACACGCGCTCGGGATTGAGGAAGCGCTCGAACAGCAGCCCGTGCGGGATGGGGTCGATATTGGTGATGCCCATGGCGAAGGCGACCAGCGAGCCCGCCGCCGAACCACGACCCGGGCCGACGTAGATGCCGACCGAGCGGGCGTACTTGATCAGGTCGCCGACCACCAGGAAGTAGGCCGGGAAGCCCATCTGGATGATGACGTCGAGTTCGAACTTCGCGCGGTCGACGTACTCCTGCGGCACCCCGTTCGGGAAGCGCCACTCCAGGCCGCGCATGACCTCCTTGTGCAGCCAGCTGGCCTGCGTCTCGCCCTCGGGCACCGGGAAGACCGGCATCCGGTCGCGGTGCGCCCAAACCTCCTCGTAGGACTGCACCCGCTCACCGATGAGCACCGTGTTGTCGCAGGCCCCGGGCACTTCGGCATCCCAGAGGGCACGCATCTCGTCGGCCGACTTGAGGTAGTAGCCGGAGCCGTCGAATTTGAAGCGGGTCGGATCCGAGAGCGTCTTGCCGGTCTGGATGCACAGCAGCGCCTCGTGGTTGGCCGAGTCGGACTCGTGCACGTAGTGGCAGTCGTTGGTGGCCAGCGGCGGAATGCCCAGTTTCTCGCCGACCATGAGCAGGCCCTCGCGCACCCGGCGCTCGATGGACAGGCCGTGGTCCATGATCTCGAGGAAGAAGTTCTCCGGGCCGAAGATCTCCTGCCATTTGGCCGCGGCCTCCAGCGCCTCGCGCTCCTGGCCGAGGCGCAGCCGGGTCTGCACCTCGCCGGAGGGGCACCCGGTCGTGGCGATGATGCCCGCGGCGTGCTCGGCGATGATCTCGGCGTCCATGCGCGCCCACTTGCCGAGCTGGCCCTCGATGGAGGCCAGCGACGACAGCTTGAACAGGTTGCGCAGACCGGTCGCGTTCTCCGCGACCATGGTCATATGGGTGTAGGCGCCCGAACCGGAGACGTCGTCGCTCTTCTGCGACGGATCGCCCCACTGCACGCGCTTGGTGTTGAAGCGGGATTCGGGCGCGATGTACGCCTCGATGCCGATGATCGGCTTGATGCCCTGTTTGACGGCGGTGTTGTAGAACTCCGACGCGCCGTACATATTGCCGTGGTCGGTCATGCCGACCGCGGACATGCCGAGGCGATGCGCTTCCTTGAACAGTGGCGTGATCTTCGCCGCGCCGTCGAGCATCGAGTACTCGGTGTGGTTGTGGAGATGCACGAAGGAACCCGACGAGGCTGACACGCAGACATACTAAGCGTCCCCTCCGACAGGTTTTGACTCCGCCACACGTCGCGACTGGTGATACGGCGTGCCGCGCGGCGTGTCGTGGTGGAGATCACGGAAACCGCCGCTACGCATGGATTTCCGCCGAGAATGTGCACCCCCCGCGGGTTCGGGCGCGGGGGGTGCGGGCTCCCGCACAAGTAGGCGCAGGGGGAA
>NZ_JASCXP010000206.1:0-12802 GCF_030010695.1 Nocardia sp. CC201C | reverse complement strand
CGGGGGCGTCGTGTGGCACCGTTGGGGGCGGCGACCGGGGGTCGCCGTCGCGAAAGGAGCCACATTCCATGCCCAAAGGTGTCCCGCTGCCGGAGAGCATTCCCGACGACGGACTGACGACGCGGCAGCGGCGCAATCAGCCGGTGCTCGCGGTGCACACCGGGCCCGGCAAGGGGAAGTCGACCGCGGCGTTCGGGATGGCGTTGCGGGCGTGGAATCAGGGCTTCGACATCGCGGTGTTCCAGTTCGTGAAGAGCGCCAAATGGAAGGTGGGGGAGGAGGCGGCCTTCCGCGCCCTCGGCGGTCTGCACGAGCAGACCGGTGCGGGCGGGGCCGTGGAATGGCACAAGATGGGCGAGGGCTGGTCCTGGACCCGCAAGCACGGCAGCGAGCAGGATCATGCCGCCGCCGCCCTGGCGGGCTGGCAGGAGATCGCGCGCCGCCTCGCCGCCGAGCAGCACCGCTTCTACGTCCTCGACGAATTCACCTACCCGCTGAAATGGGGCTGGGTCGATGTGGACGAGGTGGTCGACACCCTCCGCTCCCGTCCCGGCAACCAGCACGTGGTCATCACCGGCCGCGACGCCCCGCAGGCCCTCGTCGAGGCCGCCGACCTGGTCACCGAGATGACCAAGGTGAAACACCCGATGGACGCTGGCCGCAAGGGCCAGCGGGGGATCGAATGGTGAGTACACCGGCGGTGGTGATCGCCGCGCCCGCCTCCGGCAGTGGAAAGACCACGGTCGCAACGGGTTTGATCGGTGCGCTGCGGCGAGCCGGGCACCGGGTGGCCCCCTTCAAGGTCGGCCCCGACTACATCGACCCCGGCTATCACGGACTGGCCGCCGGTCGCCCCGGACGCAACCTCGATCCCGTCCTGGTGGGCGCGGAACGGATCGCGCCGCTGTACCGCCACGGCAGCCGCGACTGCGATATCGCCGTGGTCGAGGGCGTCATGGGTCTGTTCGACGGCCGCATCGACGAACACCACACCGCACCCGTGGCCGAGGGCTCCACCGCCCAGATCGCCGCCATGCTCGGCGCACCGGTCGTGCTCGTGGTCGACGCTCGTGGCCACAGCCAGAGCCTCGCCGCCCTGTTGCACGGTTTCGCCACCTTCGACAGCGGCATCCGCCTCGGCGGCGTCATCCTCAACCGTGTCGGCAGCGAACGCCACGAACACGTGTTGCGCGCCGCCTGCGCCCGAGTCGGCCTCCCGGTCCTCGGCGCACTACCCCGTATGGCCGAATTGGCCGTCCCCTCCCGTCATCTCGGCCTCATCCCCGCCGTCGAACACGGTGTCGCGGCCGAATCCGCGGTGGCCGCCATGACCGACCTCATCGCCGCACACATCGACCTGCCCGCCGTGGTGTCCCTGGCAGCCTCCCGGGTCACCGGCCCCGCCTGGGACCCCGCCGCGGAACTGCGGACCGCGATGGCGGCGCACGGCGTCCGTTCGGCAGCTGCCGCTGCCGCCGACCATACCCACGAGCCTGGCGTTCCCACCTCGACCGGTCCCGCCGAGTCGATGGTGGGCGTCGGTGCCGCTGTCGGCGCGGGGCGCGAGCCCGTCGGCGAATCCGTCATGCGGGATGTCGGCGTCGGTGCTCGGCGGCGTGACGGTGCGACCGGTCCCGCCGTCGCTGCCCCCGGCGCGGCTGCGGTGCCTCATGCCGATCGTGGTGCCGCCGTCATGACGGATATGGGGGACGGCGCCCGACGTGGCGACGCGGTCGGAGGAATCGAAGCGCCCGCCTCGTCGGCCGGGGTAGCCGGTGGCGGAGTGGGCGGTGCCGGATTCGGTGGCGCGCGAGCCGGTGTGGTCGTCGCGGTCGCCGGGGGTGCCGCGTTCACCTTCGGGTACGCCGAGCATCGGGAGCTGCTGGAGGCGGCCGGGGCGCGGGTGGTGGTGTTCGATCCGCTGCGCGACGAATTGCAGCCCGACACAGCGGCTCTCGTGTTGCCGGGCGGGTTTCCCGAGGAACACGCGGCGGAGCTGTCGGCGAATATCCCGCTGCGCGAAGCCGTGGCCGAGAACGCGCGGCAGGGTATGCCGATCCATGCCGAATGCGCCGGTCTGCTCTACCTGACCCGCTCGCTCGACGGCCATCCCATGGCCGGAGTCATCGACGCCGTAGCCGAATTCGGACCTCGCCTCACCCTCGGCTATCGGGATGCGGTGGCGCTGTCGGATTCCCCCCTGTGGTCGGCGGGCGAGCGGGTGCGCGGCCACGAGTTCCACCGCACCCGGCTTACCGCCACGGGTGCGGACCTCCCTGCCTGGGGCTGGCGCTCACCCACCGGCGAAACGGTCAGGGAAGGCGCTCTCCCGCACCGCGTCCACGCCTCCTACCTGCACACCCACCCCGCCGGAAATCCGGCCGCCATCGCCCGCTTCGTCACCGCCGCAGCGGATTTCGCCCGGAGCCGGACACGTGCCTGACGCGCCCGGCGGCGCGAGCGGCATCGACCGGCACCGCACTCCTGATCGGCTTCAGCCGACCGATCACCGGGTGGGTGGCCATCGCCGCAGCGGCCTGGTGCGTGTGGACATACCACCGGCCGCTGGTGCCGTAGCGCCCGGGGGACGTGGGTTCTCGTGACGGGTGCTCTCGTGGTCGGCGTGGGTATGCGGACCGGGGCCGATGCCGCTGACATTCTCGATGCGGTGCGCGCGGTGGCCGCCGAGGTCGAGGTCGCCTGTCTGGCTACCGTGGACCGCAGGGCCGAGGAGCCCGGATTGGTCGCGGCGGCAGCCGAACTCGGCGTTCCGGTCGTTGCGTTCACACCGGACGAATTGGCGGCGGTGGCGGTGCCCAACCCCTCGGTGCGCACCGCCGCCGCGCTCGGCGCGCCGAGTGTGGCGGAGGCCGCCGCACTGCTCGCGGCGACGGGTGGGCGGCTGGTGGTTCGGAAACGCGTGGTCGGCGGAATCACGGTGGCGACGGCCATGTTCGGCGGACGCTAGCGGGTCCGCCGCGTCGATCGCATCGCGAGGCGGCCGTTTGGTTAGGGACGTCGCGCGTGGTTAGGGACGTCGCGCGTGGTTAGGGACGTCGCGCGTGATTTGGGACGCCCCGCGTGTTTGGGACGTCGCGCGTGATTTGGGACGCCCCGCGTGTTTGGGACGTCGCGCGTGGTTAGGGAGGCCCCGCGCCGGGTGTCGGCGCGGGGTCCCGTCGAACCGTGGCATGAAGTACTTCGTCACCACCGGCCCGTCGGATTGCTCAGGGCGCCACCGACGTCCAGTCCGCGAATCCGGTCGGGTCGTGGCGGCCCAGGCTGCCGTGCTCGAACAGCCCCCAACCCTCGGCATCCCCGCAGCGGGCCTTGCCCACATGGTCGATGACGCCGAACGGGATGCGGCCCGCGATGGCGGGGTCGGTGAGGTCGTAGCGACGGCTGTCGACCCAGCGGCGGCCCTTCCACTGGCCGTGCAGCCAGTCGGGGTCGCCACCGTAGCCGCAGCCCACGTTCAGGGCGATGAAGGTCCCAGCTTCGACCTCCACTTCCAGTGGTTTGCCGTCGGGGGTGGTCAGTTCGAGGCGCAGCGACACCGGAATCCGGGTGCCGGACTTGTAGGTGAGGTGCACCCGCGGCCAGCCGAGCTGTTCGATGCGCCCGTCGTGCCAGATGCGGGTGGCGTCGTTGAGCGTGCGGAATCCGTTGGGTTCCTCCTGCACGATGACGATGATGGAGAAGTCGTCGAAGCGCAGCGGCACGTACAGCCACCAGAAGCCCTGTGACGGTTCGTCGGCCGCGCGTCCCGGCGGATCGGATTCGCCGACGGGCCGGATGCCCCAGGACCGGTCCCGGGTCCCGGTCCACACCGCCGGATCGACCGTGAAGTCGGTGCCGTCCACGGTGAGCGTGCCCGACCACGATCCCACCTGCGCGAACCGCTGCGCGTCGATGATGGGCCGGTTCAGCCCGGTGATGATGGTGTGCGGCTCCTCCCGCACCACGGGAAACGCGCCCTCCCAGGTCATGTCGAAGGACAGCTCCTCGTGTTCGCACACCGCGCGGATCTTGTGCAGCGGCTCGATCACCTCCAGCCGGTACCCGCCGACGGCGAGATCCAGGCTGCGCTCGGTCAATGCGTCCGAGAAGCGCACCGCCCGTTGCTCGTTCCCGCGTCGCACGGTCGCGAAGGCGTCCACCACACCGAGATTCGGGTACACACCGAACCCGGTGACGAGGAAGGTGCCGCCGTCCCGGTCGGAGGCGTTGAAATAGCTGCGATCGTAGAAGTTCCGATCGCTGGTACCCACCCGCGCCATGGGCAGCGGCGTCTGATGGATGGGGTATTCGTCCAATGGACCGATCATGTCGTTTCCTCGGTTCGCGGGGTCAATCCCAGGCGTAGGTGCCGTCGAGCAGGGCCTGCAACAGTGGCCGGTGCATGACGTAGTCGTCGCGGTCGGCGGTGTCGGTGTCCTCGCCGAAATGGATCATGCGGCGTTTGATGCGCGCCATGACGATGCCGTGTCGCAGCGCCGCGTACATGAGGTACCAGTCCAGATCGCGCACGGTGTGCCCGGTGAACTCCTGGTACAGCCGCTCGACGTCGCTGCGCCGCATGAAGTCCGGCAGGCCCGGCTGGTCGAATCGGGTGGCGATGTCCTGGAAGAACCGGTGGATGAGCAGGGTCCACGCCACATCGAGTTCGCGCGGGCCGATGGCCGCCATCTCCCAGTCCAGCACCGCGACCGGATCGAAGTCGCCGAACATGATATTCCCGGGCCGGGCGTCGCCCCAGCTGAGCACATCCGGTCCGGGATCGGCGGGCCAGTGTTCCTCCAGCCAGTCGAAGGCCCGCTCCAGAATCGGGATGCGGTAGCCGTCGCGTGCGAGCGCCCAGTCGTACCAAGCCTTCTGGGCGTCTACGTGCCGTCGCAACGACGATCCGGTCCCGGCCAGCGTCGGAAATCGCTCGGCGGGGTTCTCGATGGCGTGGATCTTCGCGATCACCTCGATGGTGTTGCGGGTCACGGCGTATCGCTGCTCGGGCGTGGCGTCGAACAGCCAGCCGAGGAAGACGTAGGGCGGATTGTCCTCGGGCACCCGCCCGTGCACCCGCCGCATGACGAAGAACGGCGCGCCCAACACGCTCGGATCCGGCTCCAGCCATGCCAGCGGTGGCACCGGGACGGCGGTGGCCTCGGCCACCCCGGCCATCACCGCGAATTGGGTTGCCAGATCGTAGGTTTCGAAAACGGGGAAGGAACTGTCCTCCGGTGGCAGCCGCGCCACGAACGCACCACCGGCCGCCGCGCCGCGCTCGGTCCAGGCGGCGTCGAAGAGCAGGGTGGTGCTCGACATGCCGCCCGCCGTCGGACGGGTGATGGACGTGACCTCGGGCGGGCGGTCCGCCTCGACCTTGGTGGCGAGCCACTGCGCCAGCGCGGCGGCGACCGCGTCGAGGTCGCGTTCGGTGGTGGTCAGTTGCCGCCGCTGGTTGGGATCGGCGTCGGCCGATGTCATGGATCCTCCTGACACAGTGGGACGGTGAGTGGAATGTAACGCGTTCTAGTTGCCGTGCGCCATGAAATCGGCGGATGGGATTCGGTAGTTCCGGTCACCGGGATGATCCCTTGTCTTCCCCGGCTGTACTGGGGAAATACGCCGCGGTGTGGATGGCACGTAAGCCGGGAGGAGTACGTCGGCTCCGGCGGAACCGGGGTGGAAATCAGGGTCAGCCTGGAGGTCGCGCGCGCCCGGAATTCGTAGCGTCGAACTCTCGAGAAAGAGAGGGGACACCATGAGCGTGGGGACGGTCGCCGTCGACACCGACCTCGATCAGCCTCCGGCGGCCGCGACGCGGTGGAATCCGTTCACCCGCATCGCCTTCCGCTTCAGCTTCGTCTACTTCGGGCTGTTCTGCGTGCTCTTCCCGCAGATAATGCTGTCGTTTCTGGGGCCGCTCGCGCTGCGGCTGCCCGACGATCTGGTCATCCGATACGCGCAACTGCCCGCACCGGTCATCGAATGGGTGGGTCGCGCGGTCTTCGACGCCGAGGCGGTCGTGCGCACCGATTCGGGCAGCGGCGACCAGGTCTACTTCTTCGTCCTGGTGTTCTGCATCCTGGTCCTGGCGGTCGCGGCCACGGTCGTCTGGACCCTGCTGGATCGCCGGCGCACCGAATACCGTCGCCTGGCGGGCTGGTTCCTGCTCTTCCTCCGCCTGTGCCTGGCCACCCAGATGCTCCTCTACGGCTTCGCCAAGGCCATTCCCACCCAAATGGCGGAACCTTCGCTGGTGACCCTGCTGCAGCCGTACGGCGACTTCACCCTCATGTCGGTGCTGTGGAGCCAGGTCGGCGCGTCCCCGGCCTACGAGATCCTGCTCGGGGCGGCCGAGATACTGGGCGGTCTGCTGCTGCTCCTGCCGCGCACCGCGCTGGCGGGCGCGCTGCTGAGCCTGGTGAGCATGGCGCAGGTGTGGGTGCTGAACATGACCTACGACGTGCCGGTGAAACTGCTGTCGTTCCACCTGCTGCTGCTGAGCCTGGTGCTGCTGGCCCCGGAGGCACGCCGCGTGACCGCGGTGCTGCTCGGCGGCGCGGCCGGACCGTCCACGGCTCCGCGGCCCTTCCACGGCCGCGCCGCCCGAGTCGCCGCCGTGGCCCAGATCGCGCTGGCCGCGTGGCTGTGCGTCGGCTTCGCGCAGATCAATCTGGAGGGCTATCGCGAATGGGGCGGCGGTCGGCCGACCTCCGAGCTGTACGGCATCTGGAACGTGGACGAGTTCACCCGCGACGGCATTCCCCAGCCCCCGGTGCTCACCGATGAAAACCGTTGGCGGCGGGTCGTGTTCGAGGATCTCGAGGTGATCCACTACCAGCGGATGGACGATACGCTGGTGCCCGTGCTCGGCACGGTCGACGCCGCGGCGGGCACGATCGTCATGAAGCCGGATCCGGAGGGGCCCACCTGGGCGGACTTCACCTACGAGCGACCCGCTCCCGACCGGCTGGTGTTGACCGGCACGATCGACGGCCAGCCGGTCACCATGACATTGATGCGGCAGGACGAGAACGAATTCCCCTTGCGCGGCTCGGGATTCCATCTGGTGCAGGACTATCCCAACCTCGGCGGCGGCGTGCGGTGAGCCTGGCCGCACGGCGGAATGAGCAGCCCCGGCGGCCCCCGGTCGGCTCCCCGGCGAAACCTGGGGAGCGCCGGGAATGCTCGGCGTAGGGGTTGGCGTTCGCAGCGAATGTGAACGCAGCCACGCTGTCCCAGAGCCTGAAGAACCACATCGACGAGGCGAAGGTGTACGCCACCGTCGCCACGATCGGAGCCGACGGCCAGCCGCACCTGACCGTGGTGTGGCTCGACCGCGACGGCGACGAGCTCATCTACTCCACGACGGTCTCGCGCCAGCAGTACCGGAACATCGTCCGCGACCCGCGTGTCACGGTGATGATCAACCCACCGGATCGGCCGTACGTCTACGCCGAGGTCCGCGGTGTGGCCAAGGCCGTTCCGGACCCGGAACGCGCCCTGCCGGACCAGATGTCGCTGAAGTTCACCGGGAAGCCCTACCGCGAGTTCAATCCGGCCTCGGTCGACGATGCCGACCGCGTGGTCGTACGGATCACCCCCACCAAGGTGCTGGGCCGCTTCTGAACAATCCGGTGCGACAGCCCGTGCGCCCGCGCCGGATCGGCACGGGCCTGGGTTTCGGGGGCGCACCCGGTGAGGTATCTATCGTTTGCCACACGGAAGCCGGTCGCATGTCGGGTCCGCTCGGCCACGCCGTAGGCTTGAACCTTGTGCAGAACACGTCAGCCGCATCTCATGACCGCGCCGGCGGCGACCCGAACTTCGCTCCCCGCGCGGGCGGGGATGAGCCGTACCTGGTCGGACTGGATCTGAACGGTCGTCGCGTCGTCGTCGTGGGTGGCGGGACCGTCGCCCAGCGGCGGCTCGGACTGCTCATCGCCTCCGGCGCGGACGTGCACGTGATCACCCGGGCCACCACCCCGGCAGTGGAGGGCATGGCCACCTCCGGGCAGCTCACCCTCACCCTGCGCGACTATGTCGACGGCGACCTGGACGGGGCCTGGTACGCCCTGGCATGTACTGATGAGCCCGACACCAACGCGGCCGTGGTCGCCGAGGCCGAGCGCCGACGCGTCTTCTGCGTGCGTGCCGACGCCGCTCGCTTCGGCACCGCCGTGACCCCGGCCACCGCCCGCTACGACGGTCTGACCCTTGGCGTGCTGGCCGGCGGCGAGCATCGCCGCTCGGCCGCCGTGCGCACCGCACTGCTCGAGGCGCTGCAATCCGGGGTGGTCACCGACGAGTCCGAACCGACCGCCCCGGGTGTCGCGCTCATCGGCGGCGGCCCCGGCGATCCCGATCTCATCACGGTGCGTGGCCGCCGCCTGCTGGCGCGCGCCGATCTGGTGGTGGCCGACCGGCTCGCCCCGCCGGAACTGCTCGCCGAACTCGGACCGCACGTCGAGGTGGTCGACGCCGCCAAGATCCCCTACGGCCGCGCCATGGCGCAGGAGGCCATCAACGACGCGCTCATCGCCGGGGCGAAGGCGGGCAAGTTCGTGGTGCGGCTCAAGGGCGGCGACCCGTACGTGTTCGGGCGCGGCTTCGAGGAGTTGGAGGCGTGCGCGGCGGCGGGTGTCCCGGTGACGGTGGTGCCGGGTGTCACCAGTGCCATCTCGGTGCCCGCCCTGGCTGGGATACCGGTCACGCACCGCGGCGTCACCCACGAATTCGTGGTGGTCAGCGGCCATGTCGCCCCCGACCATCCGGATTCGCTGGTGGACTGGCCCGCTCTGGCCCGGCTGCGCGGCACCATCGTGCTGCTCATGGCGGTGGAGCGGATCGAACAGTTCGCCGCCGCCCTGCTCGCGGGCGGCCGCGCCGCCGACACCCCGGTCACCGTCGTCCAGGAGGGCAGCCTGCGCACCCAGCGCACCCTGCGCGCACAACTGTCCACCGTGGCCGAGCGCGTGCGCGCCGAGGGCATCCGCCCGCCCGCGATCATCGTCATCGGCCCCACCGCCGGATTCACCGCGGGCACGCCGGACGCTGAGGCTGTGCCTATAGACCAGGGCGCGAGCTGAGCTGGCGGGTGGCGTGGGCTGAGTTGGCAGGCGGCGTGAGGTTGACGGTCGGCGTGGGCTGGTCGTGCGAGTTCTTCGGCGTCCTGTCGGGTTCGATCGGAGACACGCATCCCGCGGGCGAGAACCGACTGGCCGGTCATTCGCGCGTACGGACCGGTTGTGCTTGGTCGGTGTGCGAGCCTCCGGGGGTGGGCGATGGTTGAGGTCCCCGACGCGACGCCCAGTCGGACCGATCGTCGGTGTGCGTCGGTCGCGCCGGTTGCGCGCCTCAGGTCGGGGGCGTGTGGAGGCTACCGGGCGGGCGCTGCGTGGCTCCGCCCGCGCGGTGAGATCGGTTGGCCGTGTCCGGCATCCATTACAGTGGCTTGCTGTGCTCGATAAACCCGCTGCGACGATGCAGTATCCGGTGACCACGCGGGCGTTCGGGCTCGCAATCCTCGTCCTGAGCGGGCTGCAGCTGATGGTGGTGCTCGACGGCACCGTCATGATTCTCGCGCTGCCGCGACTCCAGGAGGAGATGGGCCTGTCCAGTTCGGGCAGCGCCTGGACCGTCACCGCCTACGGCCTGCCGTTCGCGGGACTCATGCTGCTGGGCGGGCGGCTCGGCGACTCGTTCGGCCGCAAACGCATGCTCATCCTCGGCGTCGCGCTGTTCACGGTGGCGTCCGCGCTGTGCGGTACCGCCACCAACGAAGCCTGGCTCATCGCCGCCCGCGCCTTGCAGGGCACCGGTGCCGCCATTGCCGCGCCCACCGCATTCGCGCTTGTGGCAAGCACTTTCGCGCCGGGACCCGCGCGCAATCAGGCCATCGCCATCTTCGGCTCCATGGTGGGTATCGGCTCGGTCGGCGGTCTGGTGATCGGCGGCGCGCTCACGCAGGTCGACTGGCGCTGGATCTTCTGGATCAATGTCCCCATCGGCATCCTCATCGTGCTCGGCGCGATCTATCAGCTGCGCGATACCGAGCACCACCGCAGCAGCATGGATGTGCGCGGCGCGATCCTGGGCACGGTCGCGGTGGCGGCCATCGTGTTCGCCGCCACCGAGGGGCCGGTGTACGGATGGGGCAGCGCGATCATCCTCGGCTCGCTCATCGGCGGCTTCCTGCTGCTGCTCGTCTTCATCTTCGCCGAGCGCACGGTCGCCAATCCACTGCTGCCGTGGTCGCTGTTCGACAGCCGCGACCGGGTGATCTCCTTCGCCGCCATCTTCCTGGCCTCGGGTGTGCTGGGCGCGACCACCTTCTTCGTGGCGCAGTTCCTGCAGAATGTGCTCGGCTACAGCCCGCTGATGGCCGGTCTGGCGAGTATCCCGTTCACGCTGGGCGCGGGCGTCGGCACGGCCGTCGCGTCCAAACTGGCCATGCTGGTCCCGCCGCGCTGGCTGCTGTTCGCCGCCGCCCTGCTGCTGGCCGCCGGGCTCTTCTTCGGCTCGACACTGGATCAGACCGCCGAATACTTCCCGACCCTGCTGATCCTGCTGTCCGTGGTCGGCTTCGCGGTGGGCACGACCATCGTGATCCTGCCGCTGTGCGTGCTGGTGGGCGTGGATATGGCGAATATCGGCCCGCTGTCGGCGGTCGGCCAGATGTTCATGAATATGGGCACCCCGGTCGCGGTCGGCCTGCTCAGCCCGGTCGCGGCCTCCCGCACGCTCTCGCTGGGCGGGCACACCGGCAAGGCCGCCGATATGAGCACCGCCGAAATCGCCGCACTCGGCAGCGGTTACACCCTCGTCCTGCTGGTCTGCGCCATCGGCACCGCCATCATGGGCCTGCTCGCCCTGACCCTGCGCTACACCCCCGCCCAGCTGGCGCAGGCCCAGCACAATCAGGAGGAAGCCGAACGCTCCTGAGCGCGGGTGGCGAAAACCACCGTGCGCCAGGGGTGTTGCGCGGGCCGACGATTCGGCACACTGCGTACATGAGTACCGACGCCACGCTGATGGAACGGTGGACGGCGCTGGCCGGTCCGCGGGCGCGGGCGGTGGGGGAGGATCTCGTCCGGCGGTACCGTGAGCCGCACCGGCGGTACCACACGGTCGAGCATCTGGCGGCCATGCTTGCCGTCATCGACGATCTGGCCGCGGCCGCCGACGATCCGGACGCCGTCCGCTACGCGGCGTTCTTCCACGACGCCGTCTACGCGGTCGACCGCGCCGACAACGAGGAGCGCAGCGCGCGTTCGGCGGAAGCGGCGCTGCCCGATCTCGGCGTGGATGCGGGCACGGTGGCCGAGGTGGCGCGGCTGGTACGCCTGACCGCCGGGCACGCCCCGCAACCCGACGACCGCAATGGCGCGGTACTCTGCGACGCCGACCTGGCCGTGCTCGCCGCGGACGAAACAGGCTATGCCGCCTACGTATCCGCCGTCCGCGCCGAATACGCCCAGATCCCCGACGACGCGTTCCGCGCCGGCCGTCGCGCGGTACTGGAGGGCCTGGCACGGCTACCGCGACTGTTCCACACCGACATCGGCCGCACCCGATACGAGTCCGCCGCACGAGCCAATCTCACCCGCGAACTCGCGGCGCTGTCGACTCAGCGGGTGCCCCACCTGTAGGTCCTTTCGCGCAGCGTCCTCGTTCACACGGCCAACGGAGCCGGTGCCAAGGCGGCCTGCCGGGGTGGATCATACGAACGCCAGACCCGCGCCAGCCGCCGCACCGCCTCCCGCAGTTCGCCCGGACCGGCGACGAAGCCGGTCCGGATCATGTAGAGACTGCCGCCGGTGGGGCCCAGTCCGGAATCCGGCAGCACCGCGACGCCGTACCGCAGGGCACGCTGGGCGAAGGAGATCCTGTCACCGTGGGTGGAGCCGCACCCGCAGCCTCCGCCCACCGGCAGTCTCGGGCACCCGCCATTCGGGCAGATGGTGGCCAAGGCGTGGCGCAGGAGACCGTGGCCTTCCTTGCGCTCGTGGGGCGGGGCGAGGCGCGGGCTGCCCGAGCTGGCGCTTTCCTGGAATGTATGGGCTTTGAGGTAGCAAGAGATATGAAATGTGGTGGCGTTGGGTGCCTTTCCTGACTTTCGCTGACGCCGGGTTGGGTGCCGTTGGCTGCTATTCCGGCCTGCGGACTGGCTGTGGTGGCGTTGACGCTTGAGGTCTGGCGGGGGTTTCAGAGCTTTGGGGATCACGGGGGTGCGGTTGGGTGCTGGCTGGAAGGTCGGGTGCGTGCTGGGCCTGGTGAATCAGGCCGTTCGTGATGTTGCTTGCGTGCGGCCCACTGGGGGTGGTCGGAACGCGTGGATGTGGCTGGACGGCGTGAGTGTGGCCGCAATGTGCGTCGGCGCGGCCCGACGGCGGAGGCGTGGCCGAATGATGCTGGGCGTGGCCAGATGATGCTGAGCGTCGCCAGATGACGCTGAGCGTGGCCGGACTGCGTGAGCGTGGCCGCAACGCGTGGGCGCGGCCCGACGCCATAGGCGGAGCCCGATGACGTGAGTCTCCCGGATGACGTGGGCGTGGCCGGATGGCGTGGGCGTTGGTGTGGCCGGATGGCGTGGGGTGTGGCCCGCGCGGGCAGGTGGCCGTGCGGGTGGTCCTGTATACCAGGTGCCCTGGTGGACGGTTGGTGTCCCGTCCGCAAAGGGTGTGGTGGTGGGCTTATTGCCGTAACGGTGGTGGTGGTAGTCCGGCGTCTTGTTTGACGCGCAGTCGGTGGATGGCGGGGCCGAGGAGTTCGTCGCCGTGGTGGCGGTGGTTGACCC
>NZ_JASCXP010000205.1:0-12881 GCF_030010695.1 Nocardia sp. CC201C | reverse complement strand
AGACGCCGTTGGCGGGTGCGACCGATAAGTCGCACCCGCCATCGGAATTCGATCGGAATTGATCAGGACAACGTGGTGACCGTCAGCTCGCCGTCGGCATACTGACCGCGCAGCCGCTTCTTGTCGTACTTGCCCACACTGGTTTTCGGCACCTCGGAGATGAAGGTCCAGTACTCCGGCAGCTGCCACTTGGCGAACTTGTCGACCAGGAATTCGCGCAGCTCTTCAGGTTTGGCCGCCGCGCCCTCCGCCAGCACCACCGCGACCAGGGGCCGTTCATCCCACTTCTCGTCCGGAATGCCGATGACCGCGGCCTCGGCGACCGCCGGGTGCCCCACGATCGCGTTCTCCAGATCCACCGACGAGATCCACTCGCCGCCGGACTTGATCACGTCCTTGGAGCGGTCCACCAGCGTCAGGTAGCCATTGGGGCTGATCTTGCCGACATCGCCGGTGCGCAGCCAGCCGTCGCGGAACTTGTCGGGGTCGACCTGCGCGCCGTCGGGCGAGTAGTAGGAGCCGGTGATCCAGGGTCCCTTGACCTCCAGCTCACCCAGCGAAACACCGTCGTTGGGAACGACATTGCCGTCGTCGCCGACCAGCCGCGCCTGCACGCCGGCCGGGAATCGGCCCTGGGTGTAGCGGTAGGCCCAGCGCTCGTCGCCCTCGGTGCCGGTCGGCGGGTGCGAGACCGAACCCAGCGGCGAGGTCTCGGTCATGCCCCAGGCATGCAGCAGCTTCACGCCGAACTTCTCCTCGAAGGCGTGCATCATCGACGGCGGCACCGCCGCACCGCCCACCACGCAGGTGCGCAGATGCGAGATGTCCTGCGGCTGCGCGGCCAGCGTGGCCAGCACCCCGCCCCAGATGGTCGGCACGGCCGCCGCGAAGGTGGGCTCGACCGCGGCCATCATCTCCAGCAGCGGAGCGGGCTGCAGGAAGCGGTCGGGCATGAGCAGATTCGACCCGGACATGAGCGCGGCGTACGGGATGCCCCAGGCATTGGCGTGGAAGAGCGGCACGATGGCCAGCACGGTGTCGTCGGCGGTGAAGCCCATGCCGTTGGGCGCGCACACCTGGGCGGCGTGCAGCCAGTTGGAGCGGTGCGAGTAGACGACGCCCTTCGGGTCGCCGGTGGTGCCGGAGGTGTAGCACATGCCCGCGGCGGAACGCTCGTCGATGATCGGGTAGTCGAAGGTATCCGGCTGCGCGGCAAGCAGTTCCGCGTAGGAGTGCACCTGCACGCCCTCGGGAGCGGTGAGCGCGGCGGCGTCGCCGTTGGCCACGATGACGTGGCGCACGGTCTTCAGGCTGGGCAGGTACTGGGCGAACATGGGCAGCAGCGTGCCGTCCACGATCACGACCTGGTCCTCGGCGTGATTGGCCACGTAGACCAGCTGCTCGGGGAACAGCCGGATGTTCAGGGCGTGCAGCACCGCGCCCATGGCGGGCACGGCCACGTACGCGACCATGTGCTCGTTGTTGTTCCACATGAAGGTGCCGACCCGATCGCCGACGCCGATGCCGAGTCCACGCAGGGCATTGGCCAGCCGCGCCGCATCGGCCCCGATCTCCCGGTAGGTCTGCGTCCGGACGCCCTCCCCGGTCCAGGTGGACACGGTGCTGTCGCCCTGGAAGGTGGATGCGTACTGCAACAGCGTCGCCAGCGACAGCTGCTCATCCTGCATGGTGCTCAACATTTCCAACCGCTCCCTCGCGCTTCCCTGAGTGACCGTGAGACAGGTCACTAACCGGCGAGGATAGTCGAATTCGGACATCGTGTGACGGGGGGTACCAAACATGCCCGGACCAGAGAAAGTGAAGGCAGTGCGCCGCAGTCAGTGAGCCAGCTTGCGGGCGGCGAACCCCACCTTCGCCGCCCGCAAGCTGAATGTCGACACGCCGCCGCCCCACGCAGCGCCGAGCCGACCCGGAGGTCTCAGCACGGCATCGATGGGCAACGACACCCCCTGCGGCGCCGCAGAAAACACCAATCCCGTACCGAGACAAGCAAATTGAAGTAAATTCTTCCGTGAAATATAAGCGCTACTGTCTGGGCTGTCCAGTCGAGCACAGACCCGCTGGTTGAGACAGTGCCGCCCGGGGTACCCCGCCGCACCGATCACGGTGGCCGAAAATACCGATTCCATGTCCTGCGATGTCTTCGCTACCGACCACCCGGCCCTCTACCGTCGGTGTATGAGTCGTGAGCCGTCCATCCTGATCATCGGCGCGGGTTTCGCGGGCCTGGGCATGGCGCTGGAACTGCGCCGCCACGGCATAGGCAACTTCACCCTGCTGGAGAAGGCCGCCGATCTGGGCGGCGTCTGGCGGGAGAACACCTACCCGAACGCGGCCTGCGATGTGCCCTCCCCGCTGTACTCGTGGTCGTTCGAGCCGAAATCCGATTGGCCACGCCGCTTCTCACATCAGCGCGACATCCACGAATACATGCGCGCGGTCGCCGACAAGTACCGCATTCCCGAGCACATCGAGTTCGGCGTGGAGGTCACCGACGCCGAATTCGACGAGCGGGCGGGCGTCTGGCGGGTGACCACCGCGGACGGTGCGACCCGCACCGCCGACATTCTCATTCCGGCCGTGGGCCAGCTGTCGCGACCGGCCATGCCGAATCTGCCGGGTATCGATTCCTTCACCGGCGCGGCCTTCCATTCGGCGCAGTGGGATCACAGCGTCGATCTCACCGGCAAGCGGGTGGCCTGCATCGGCACCGGAGCCAGTGCCATTCAATACATTCCGGCCATTCAGCCGAATGTCGAGCACCTCACCCTCTTCCAGCGTTCGGCGGCCTGGATCCTGCCGAAGTTCGACACCGAGTATTCGGCGCTGCACCACGCGCTGTTCAAATACGTGCCGCCGGTGCGGTTGGCGGAGCGGTTCGCCATCTGGTCCTTCTTCGAGGTGCTGGCGCTGGCGCTCACCGACATCCCCGCGATCAAGTCGCCCGTCATCGCCATAGCCGACCGGCACCGGGAGAAGCAGGTCCCGGATCCGGAGCTGCGTGCCAAGCTCACCCCCGACTACGCGGCGGGCTGCAAACGCGGCCTGTTCTCCAACGAGTACTTCCCGGCGCTGGCGCAGCCGAACGTGACCGTGGAGACCACGGCCATCGAGGCGGTGACACCGACCGGCATCCGAACCGCCGACGGCGTCGAGCACGCGGTCGACGTGATCGTCTACGGCACCGGTTTCAAGGGCACCGAATTCCTCGCGCCGATGAACATCTACGGACTGGGTGGCCGCAAACTGTCCGACGAGTGGGCGGACGAGGGTGCCCGCGCGTACCTGGGCATGTCCGTACCGCACTTCCCGAATATGTTCATGATGTACGGCCCGAACACCAATGTGGGTTCCGGCTCCATCATCTACATGCTGGAGGCGCAGGCCCGCTACATCCGCCAGGCCATCGGCTATCTGGCGCGGCGGCCGGGCAGCTTCGTGTCCGCCCGCCCGAATATCGAACAGTCCTGGGACGATTGGCTCCAGCACCGCCTGAAGGACACTCCCTGGAACTTCTGCTCCAGCTGGTACCGCAATGCCTCGGGCCGCATCACCAACAACTGGCCGGGCGCCACCGTGCTGTTCCGCTGGAAGACCCGCACGTTCGAGCCGGGCGACTACGAGGTGGCCGCGCGCGCTTGACCTTGTCACAGTGACAAGGTGTTCAGTGGCGGCATGAACACACGAGAGGGACTACTCGCCGGGCTGGCCGCCGAGAACTCGTCCACCCGGCTCGCGGCGGCACTGGCGATCGGCACCCGGCGCGAGCCGGACGTCGTCGACGCACTCGTCGCCCGGTGCGCGATCGAGCCGGACTTCTTCGTGCGCGACATGCTCACCTGGGCGCTGACCCGCTATCCGCCGGAGCTCACCGTCCCGCGCTTGCGCGCCGAGTTGCGGGCGGAGTCCGCGCAGGCCCGCAGTCAGGCACTGCACACACTGTCCAAGATCGGGGACAGCGGGGTGTGGCCCGACATCACCACCGGACTGCTTCGTGACGCCGACGACGAGGTCGCACGCAGCGCCTGGCGCGCGGCTGTCATTCTGGTACCCGAGGCGGAGCGGACGAGCCTGGCGACCGAACTGGGTGCGCTGCTCGGTCGCGGTGACCGGGAGCTACAGCTCAGCCTGAGCCGCGCGCTGGTCACGCTGGGCGAGGTGATCGAACCGGTTCTGCACGCGGCGGCCGCGAGCCCGGATGCGGCGGTCCACGCACACGCCCGCGCCACGGAGCGGCTGCTGCGCGATCCGGACGCCGGTTTCGAGTTGGCCGTCGACGAGGCGCGCCGGGTCGTGGCGCTCGGACCGGATCGGAAGGAGGCGACTGCGTGCTGATCGGTGAGGTGGCGCGGCGGCTCGGCGTGAGCGCCCGCATGCTCCGGCACTACGACTCGCTCGGCCTGGTCCAGCCGACAGGCCGCACGCTGGGCGGCTACCGCGAGTACGCGGCCGCCGACATCCGCCGCCTCTTCCTGGTGGAAGGGCTGCGTTCCCTGGGACTGTCCCTACGCGAGATCGGGCGCGCGCTCGACGATCCCGAATTCAGCCCTGCCACCCTGGTCGGCGACCTCATCCGGAAAACCGAGGACCGGCTGGCCCGCGAACGCGAACTGCTGGACCGCCTCCGCACGGTCGACGCCGCCAACCCCGACGACTGGCAGGACGTGCTGCGCATCGTCGAACTCCTGCACGCCCTGCGCTCCCCCAACGCCGCCCGCCGCCAGCAGGCCGTCCTCGCCCCCGCCGAGGACGCCGCGATGCCCGCCGACCTGCTGGCCGACGCGGTCCTAACCGAATCCGACCCCAATGTCGCCGGCGCGCTGCGCTGGGCGCTCGCCCGCGCGGGCGGTGACGGCGTCTCGCATCTGGCTCGCGGTCTGCGCTCGGCAGACGCCACCATCCGCCTGCGCGCGGTGCTGGCACTGGCCGAACTACCCGGCAACGAGTCGACCGCCGCCCTCACCGAGGCTCTGACGGACCCCGACCCCGGCATCCGCCGCCACGCCGCCCTGGCCGCGGGCGCCCGCGGCATCACCAAGTCCATCCCCATCCTCGTCCACACCGTGGCCACCGGCCCCAACGACATCGACGCCGCCGAAATCCTCGGCGCCCTCGCCCAGGACCCCGCCTGGTCCACCCCCATCCTCACCGCCCTCACCAACGAATTCACCGCCCACCCAACAGATCCCGCCGCCCGAATCCGCCTCACCCAATCCCTCGCCGAACTCCCCACCTCCCTGGCGACCCCCACCCTCCAGCACCTCACCCGAGACCCCGACCGCACCGTCTCCGGCATAGCCACCGCCCTCCTCCACCGCCCCACCGCCCAAACCCCCTGACCACCCCGAAAACCCCTGTACGAACACCCCCACCCCCATGCATGCTGCCCTCACCCCGGTGACCCGGTAGACTCCCCGGCGTCCAGGTAGGCGGCGCCCCGCGCCGCGACCCAGGCCCTCGTAGCTCAGGGGATAGAGCACCGCTCTCCTAAAGCGGGTGTCGCAGGTTCGAATCCTGCCGAGGGCACAGCCTGACCTGCATGTTTGCACCGGTGTCGGCCGCATGTGCCCAATACGTGCCCAATCTCGTTGCCCGAGTGGCGCATCCGTTGACTTCGAAGGACATCCTGGAGCGCGTATTTCTCCACGTGGCTGAAGTTCAGAACTGCCAGTTCTTGTCGTAGCCGTCCCACCAGTATGGCGAGCTTGCGCAGTCGGTTACGGATGATCTCTGTCGGGGTACCGACGCGGTAGGTGTCGCGCCTGAGTGGCAGGACACCGCTCAATTGGGGCCGCGTGAGCAGGTGCAGAACGTCGTCGATCTCGACGAGGGCGATCGCGGGCATCGCCGGCCGTACAGTTCGGAGCACATCGCCCGGACTGAACTCCGCGGTCTCGACGAGGTCGTCGTTGTCGATCGCCCTGCCGTCCGGATGAATCGCCCCGTGCTCCGTGCCCACCTCTTTCCTTGAGAGGATGGGCAGATCATGCCATCGAAGTACGACGAGGCGACCAAGGCCAAGGCAGTCCGGCTGGTCGTCGATCATCGTGAGGACTACCCGACCGAGTGGGCCGCGATCAAGGCCGTGTCGTCCCGGTTGGGGATGACCGCTGAGACGCTGCGGAAGTGGATTCGTCAGACCGAGGTCGACGAGGGTCGCTCCGACGGTGTGTCGACCGAGGCGGCCCGGATCATCCGCGAGCAGAAACGCAAGATCGCCGAGCTGGAGCAGACGATCGACATCCTCTCGGCAGCAACAAGTTTCTTCGCGCGGGCGAGCGACCCGCGACAGAAGTAGTCTGCGCGTTCATTGCCGAGCATCGGGCTCGGTTCGGGGTCGTTCCGATCTGCCGTGCGCTGACCGCGCACGGCTGCAAGATCGCCCCGAGAACCTTCTACGCCTGGCTGTCGCGGCCGCCGTCGAAACGGGCACTGTGGGACACCGCGATCACCGAAATCTTGGCCGGCTACTACGAGCCGGACGAGCACGGTCGCCGCGAACCCGAATCGCTCTACGGTGCGGAGAAGATGTGGGGGCATCTGCAACGCGAGGGAATCCCGGTGGCCCGCTGCACCGTGGAGCGGTTGATGCGCGTCCACGGGTGGCGGGGTGTGGTGCGGCGCAAGGCAATTCGCACCACCGAGGCCGATCCGGCCGGGAGTCGAGCGGCGGACCTGGTGGACCGCAACTTCCGGGTTCGGTCCCCGAATCTGCTGGTCGTCGCCGATTTCACCTACGTGCGGCTGGCGAGTGGGGGTTTCGTCTACACGGCGTTCGTCGTCGATGCCTTCGCGGGGCGGATCGTGGGCTGGGAATGTTCGACCAGCAAACAGACCGCGTTCGTGGAGTCGGCGATCCGCCAGGCGGCGGCCTTGCGGGCACGCCAGGGACGTCCGTGGACCGGGTCCACGATTCATCACAGCGACGCCGGGTCGCAAGCCGGACACGATCTGCGGTGACATCAGAGTTCGCCGATTCCAGTGGATCTCAATCTCGGAGACTGACCCCAGGGTTCGCAGTACCCGCCGTCAGGATTCACCCGCATAGCCAGCAGCGAAAACCCCGCTATGCCGAGGTCGGCGAGCGGGTGTCCGTTGCCAGTTGACCTGACGTATTGCCATCGTTCTGGCACAAGTACGGGGCTTCTGCCATTAACCTGACGCGGTTCGTTCGTTCCGACTGTATTTCGCACAGCGCGATGATGCTCATGGCAGACGTACGAACGATCGTCCCGGGGCGAAGCCCCGCTATCGTGACTCTTCGGGTTCATTAGGTCTGGCCCTATGTGGCGCCGCGGCCGGGAAGTGGCCATCGGTAGGCGATAGGTCCCACGAGCAGAGGCTGGTTCAGCATGACCGGCGTGAACGACACTCCAGTGACCTTGGCCGCCAGGGCGAAAGCTCTCGGCACGGCGATGTTGTAGTTGATCTTCGTGACAGCATCCCAGTCGGTCTCATTGTCCGAGCTATCCAGCACCATTCCCAGCTCACGCATGTAATCGTTGAGTCGGTCGGGATCGGAGCCCCAGCGGTTGTACGGGATCTCCAAGTCGTGGGCGGTAACAAGCGTGCTGTCGATTGCGTACGCGAGGCTGTGGCTGGCGTAGTCGTGGCGTGTGATCGCCAGGACCTCACATCCTCGCGACAGGTCCGCCAGCACATCACGATCGGTCGCCCAAAACCCGTACGGCTCGATGGCCACGCTCCACTCACCGGCCGGGAACACGCCCACGTGACCACCGCCGCTTCCGCCGCCGGTCTTCTCGAGGAACTCAACCATCCTGTCGTTGAGCTGTTCGAAGTCCAATTCCTGGCTGGAGTCCTCGCCATTGTTGAAGCGACGCACCACCTCCGACGGGTCGAGCCCGCGGAAGAAGGACACACTGAAGATCACGTCCAGGGGGCCTGCTTGGATCTCGGATGCAGCGAGCCACTCGAACGGGGCCCAAGGATCGGCTGTCGTCATACAGGCCATGGTGGCAGGCCGCACCGACAATCGACCTCAGCCTCGAAAGCGTCAACAAACTGGCAGACACAGATCCCCACGATCTGGACTGCACCGTTCATCAACCGTCACGTATTCACGGACGTTCCGGTTTGCTCGTGCTAGTTCGCGCTGCGGCACTCGGCTGCGATGTGCACTCGGCGCGAGCGACACCCAGACCACGGCCGCGGAAGCGACTGAGGAAGGTTTCCACGCCCTCGGTCAGCAGTTTGTCCGCCGCATCGGGCGGGATGCTGGAGCCGAGCGAACCGACGATCAGGTGCGGGTAGATGGTGAGCGCGAAGAACTGGGCGACCGCGACCTCCATATCGGGGATATCCAGTTGTCCGCGGTCGCGGAGGTCGCTGAGCAGTTCGGCGGTCGCGGCGGCCGACAGCGCGGGGCCGCGCTGCTGGTAGGCCGGGCCGAGGTCGGGGAAGCGGCGGAGTTCGCCGGTGACCAGATTCCGCAGGGCCAATCGGGAGGGGTCGGTGGCGGAGTCGATCAGGCTGCGGGCCGCGCGCAGCAGCGCCTCGCGCGGATCCATCGTGGCGGCGAGTTCGGCGCGCACCTCCGCCAGGCTCGCGCGCGCCTGGTCCATGGCCTCGCCGACGACCTCGGTGAACAGTTCTTCCTTGCTCGGGAAATGGTTGTAGACGGTCACTTTCGACACGCCCGCCGCAGTGGCGATGGCGTCCATACCGGTGTCGAACCCGGAGTTGACGAACAGTTCCCGGGCCGCGGCCAGAATCGCCTGCCGACTGCGCGCGGCGCGTTTGCCGGTCGGTGCCGGGGTGCTGCTTGCTCTGGCCACGAGACCATTCTAGCCACAATTTTAACTGTTGAGTACAGTTCTTCTTTACTGTACTGTTCAGTTAACTTTTCCTTCGATGGTCAGGAGCACCCACGATGACCCGGAATTCGACAGCATCCCCCGCCCACACCCTCCGTGTCGCCGACGCGACCCTCCACTACGAGGTGCGCGGGCAGGGTCCGCTGGTAGCGCTCATCGGCGCACCCATGGACGCCGACGCTTTCGCACCGCTGGCAGACCTGCTCGCCGCGGACTACACGGTGCTCACCACCGATCCACGCGGCAGCAATCGCAGCATGCTCGACGATCGCGAACAGGACACCACCCCGGAACTGCGCGCCGCGGACCTGTCCGGACTGCTGACCCATCTCGATGCCGGACCCGCCGCGGTGTTCGGGTCCAGCGGCGGTGCGGTCACCGCGCTCGAGCTCGCTCGGTCGCGACCCGATCAGGTGCACACGGTGATCGCACATGAGCCCCCGGTGGTGGAGCTTCTCGAGGATGCCGAGGATCTGCATGCGGGCACCGAGGAGATGATCGCCACCTACCTGCGCGGCGATGTGCTCGGCGCCTGGGGGAAATTCATGACGCAAGCCAACATTCACCTCCCCGCCGAGGTACTGGAGATGATGTTCGGCGGTGAGCGCGATCCCCGCGCGCTCGCCGACGAACGCCGGTGGTTCGCCCACGAACTGCGGGCGACCACCCGATACCGGCCCGATATCGACGCGCTGCGCCGGTCGGGCGTCTCGATCGTGGCCGGCATCGGTGAGGACTCGGCCGGGCAACTCTGCGACCGCACCACACGCGCGCTGGCCGCGGCGCTGGGTGTGGAACCGACGCTGTTCCCCGGTGATCACACCGGCTTCGCCCAGCAGCCGCAACAGTTCGTCGAACCGTTGCGCGCTGTGCTGCGTCGGGCTCGAGCGCTCGCCGACTGAGCGAGCCCCGAGGGCCTCGCCGGCGTTGCGCCGAGCGGTCGGCCATGACTGGCGCGGCCGGACGGTCGGGCCGTGCTCGCGGTGGAGTTGTGCGAGCGGGTTGCCCTCGAATATGCGGGTCAGCCCATCCTGACCGAGCTCGCGTTCGCCGCGCGAACCGGATCGCGCGGAAACAGCCCGACCGACCCGATGCGATCAGCCCGGACTTCCCGAACCACAGGACCGGTCGCCCGCGTATCCGCTGGTAGCTTGAACGCCTGACGCCAGGGAGGAGCGGCCGTGAGTGACGTCGCCGCGGATGCGTTCGAGCATGCCGAGTCGCTGATGAATGAAGGGCGTGCCGAGGAGGCCGAGCACCGGTATCAGTTGGCGGCGGCGGCTGGACACGTCCGGGCGATGCGAACGCTGGGAGTGATCGCGGTCGAGCGAGGTGACGAGTCCGCCGCCGAGACGTGGTGGCGGCAGGCGGCAGAAACTGGGGACGCGGGGGCCATGTTCAATCTCGGTGTCCTGAAGTCCGAGCAGGGAGACTTCACCGAATCCGAACGCTGGTATCGCGCTGCCGCTGCCGCAGGCGACCAGACGGCTGCGTACAACCTCGGGTACCTGCTCGCGGAACGAGGCGCCCGGCAGGAAGCCATCGAGTATTACCGGCAGGCGGCCGACGCCGGCGACTTCCAGGCGATGAACAACCTCGCCAACCTGTTGTCGGAGCTGGGTCGTGAGGACGATGCGGAACGGTGGTTGCTCGCCGCGGCCGAGGCTGGTTCCGGACCGGCCATGAACAACCTCGGCAACCTGTACTTCCGCCGCGGTCAGACCACCGAGTACGAGCGGTGGTGGCGCTCCGGCGCGCAAGTGGGCGATCCCACCTGCATGTACAACCTCGCTGTCGTCCTCGAGGTGCGCGACCCGAGCGCGGCCGCGCGGTTCTATCGCTCCGCTGCCGCCGCCGGGCATCCGCACGCCGAGGAGAAAATGAACGGACTGCTGACGGGTTTCACTTCGAGTGGCCTTCCGTATATCACCGGTATCTTCTGAGCCTGGACCTGCGGCTTACGTCGGTGCACGTCGGGACCGGCATGGCTGTGCGCGCGAACGGGCCGTCCACGGGTTGTGGCCGTCTCGACCAGTGCGTCGGCGGCGTCGAGGACGTTCGGGCGAGATCGACGAGGTTATGACGGCAATCTAAACAAGACGATACGTCTCGTCTTGACAAATCGGTCGACATGGCGCAGAGTTGCCCCATCATCGAGACGCAACGTCTCGTTTCAACTCTGCCGACCACTCCTTCGAGGCGCGAGTGCCGGACGAAAGGGATTTGTGTTGTCCAGAACCTGGTTCATCACCGGAGCCAACCGCGGTCTCGGCCGTGCTTTCACCGTGGCCGCGCTCGCCGCCGGTGACACCGTCGTCGCGACCGCCCGTGACCCACACGCCATGGCCGACCTGGCCACCGGGCGGCTCACCGTGCTGCCCCTCGACGTCCGGGACCGCGACCGCGTCCGCACCACGGTGGCCAAGGCCTTCGCCGTCACCGGCCGCGTCGACGTCATCGTCAACAACGCGGGCTACGGGCTCGTCGGCGCGCTCGAGGAACTCACCGAAGCCCAGATCCGCGACCAGATCGACACCAACTTCTACGGCGCGCTCTGGGTCTCGCAGGCCGCGCTGCCACACCTGCGCGCCCAGGGCTCCGGCCACATCGTGCAGATCTCGACCGTCGGCGCGGTCGGCTCGCTGCCGCTGTTCAGCATGTACAACGCCAGCAAATGGGCACTCGAGGGGTTCAGCGCCTCGCTCGCCGACGAGCTACGCCCCTTCGGCATCAAGGTCACGCTCGCCCAACTGGGCGGCTTCGACACCGACTGGGCCACATCGAGCATGAAGTTCGCCACCGGCATTCCCGCCTATGCGGCGATCCGCGAAGCCATCCTCGGCATGCCCGACTACCCCGGCACCACCACCGCACCGCCTGCCGCCGAGCCGCCCGCGACCGACACCACGCCTGCCGCCGAGGACGAATGGGCCGATGCCGCACCCGAAGTCGCCGCGACCGCCCTGTTGGCACTCGTCGACGACCCCAACCCGCCGCTGCGCAAGGTCATCGGCCCCACTGCCCATCAGATGGTCACCATGGCCCTCGACGCCCGTCGCGAGGACTACCTCACCGACCCGGAATTCACCTGGCCCGCATAACCGGCGGCCGGGTCCAGCGACTGGAGTACGGCTGTCGCACCGGTCGAATACCGACTTATCGCGGCGAGTTCGACTCACGGCGCAGGAAGGAGACGACCGTGGGAGACGCGGCTCTGGCCGGTGCACGACCGAGACATGGGACGCGCCGGCCAGGCTTCCCGTGTCCGCGGACCCCGCCCATGCGGTGCACCCAGACCGTTTGGTCTGAATATCGAGACAGCGGATCGGGTACGGCGTAGAGTTCGCGATCGGTGAACTGATCTTGGTTGCGGTGGTCGCGGCGACTCAGGAGCGCGGCGATCGCGAGAGTTCGACGAATCGGCACTGTCGACCCGGATCCGGATCGCACGGACCACACGGTGGCGGGACGGATCCCTTCGCGGGAGAAGACGCTGATGAGCCTGTTGCACAGGGTATTCGGTATGTGCGCGTTGGCCGTCGTCGCCACGGCCTGTCCGGGGATCGCGGCGGCACAGCCCGGTTCCGACGGGCGTTTCTACGGATCCATGGCCTCGGAGATCCTCGGGGACCAGGTCCACATCATCTGGGCGCTCAACTACCCGAGTTGGGCGGACTCCGACGGCCAGGTGCTGTCGAAGTGCGTTTCGGAGAACTGCACCGTGCAGGCGCGGTTCGCCAATGGGTGCGGGTCCATCGCGATCCGCAACGGCGTACTGCTGGGCGGGGCGGGCTTCACCCGGGGCGACGCCGAGGGTGCCGCCATGGCCGCCTTCGGTCCTCCGGACTTCGTTTCGATGAGCGCGGGCGGCGATCCGTTCCCCACGGTGCTGCATACCGAATGCACCGCCCACTCGGGCTGAGCGGACAACCGATTCGCCTCGCCTGATCGTCGGCCGACGACAGGAACCCCCAGCCGTCGGCCGACACACGCCCGAGTAGCCCAAACAGCCCGTGGCGGGCG
>NZ_JASCXP010000204.1:0-12907 GCF_030010695.1 Nocardia sp. CC201C | reverse complement strand
CCCGCTCTCGTCCGTCCGGGGTCGGGCTAGGAGCCGGAGATGACCGCCGCTCCGATGAAGATCCACGCCAGCACACCCAGCGCCAGTCCGACCGCACCGACCCAGATGCCGCCCAGGGCCAGGCCGCGACCCTCCTGCTGTGACTGTTTCACCTGGTTGAGCGCGGCCACGCCGAGAATCAGGCCGACCAGCGATCCGATCGGCAGGAAGCAGAAGAACAGGGTCGTCAAGCCCAGGATCGACACCACCAGCGACGCGATCGCCATGCCGTTGGTGCTCCGCTGGGGCGCGTACCCGTACGGCGCGTAGCCGCCCTGGGGATAACCCGGTTGTGCCTGACCACCGGACTGATAGCCGTACGGCGGTCCCGGGGCGGGTGCGGGAGTGGGCTGCGGGTATCCGGGCGTGCTCGGATTCGCCTGCGGCGGCGGGTAATTCGGATACTGCTGCGGCGGCGGTGTCATCGGCGGAGCCTGGTACTGCGGCGCCGAGGAATAACCGGCGACCGGGGGCTGCGGTACCGACGGCGAGGAAGGCGAATCGGGCGTGACGCCCTCACCCCCGTACTGCTTCCACCACTCGTCGGAGTCACCGCTATTCGTCATTTGCCCAGCCTATTCCACCGATGGCAGTGACCGGTATCCTCTTCACTTCGTGAGTGATGCATTACCGGCCGAGACGGTCGGACCTGGACGCCCCGCCACCGAACACGCGGCATTCGCGAAGGCGGCGGGGGGCTACTACACACCGGTCGTGGCACTGTTCACGGCAGTTCTGATCATTTCGAATATCTGCGCCACCAAGGGCGTGCAGTTCCTCTCCGACCACTCGTTCAGCCTCGGGCCGATCGAACTCCTCCCGATCACCACCGACGGCGCGTGGTTCCTCTTCCCGCTCGCCTACATCATCGGCGACGTGCTCAGCGAGGTGTACGGCTTCAAGGCCGCGCGGCGGGCCATCTACTACGGCTTCGGCATCCTGCTGCTGATGGTGGTGGCGTTCAAGATCGCCATCGAGCTGCCCCCGGCCGGGTTCTACGAGAACCAGGAAGCCTTTCGCAGTGTGCTCGGCACCACGCCGCAACTGGTGCTGGCCGGACTGGCCGGATACTTCGTGGGCGAGATGCTGAACTCGGCCACGCTGGTCGCGATCAAGGAGAAGACCAAGGAGAAGCACCTGTGGGCGCGACTGCTCGGCTCCACCGTGGTCGGTGAATTCGGTGACACGCTGATCTTCTGCTCCATCGCGGCGACGGCCATCGGCATCAGCACGTGGGGCTCGTTCATCAACTACGTGATCGTCGGGTTCCTGTGGAAGACCCTCGCGGAGGTCATCGTGCTGCCCCTCACCTACTGGGTGATCGGGTACCTGAAGCGGCACGAGCCGTCCTACGCGCCGCGCGCGGAATCGGCGCTCGCGAGCTGACCGCACCGGGTGTGGGGGCTCCGGCTCCCACACCCGGCCGAGATCAGTTGGCCGGAGCCTTGATTCGGCCCTTCCACCGACCGAGGAAGTCGGTCTTGTAGGCGTCGAACTCACCGCGCTCGATACTGCCGCGGATACGGTCCACCAGCCGGACGGTGAAGCGTTCGTTGTGGATGGTGCACAGGGTGGCGGCGAGGATCTCCTTGGCCTTGAACAGGTGGTGCAGGTAGGCCCGGGTGTAGTTGGCGCAGGTGTAGCAGTCGCAGGTGTCGTCGATGGGGGTGAAGTCGCGGCGGAAACGACTGGTGTTGATATTGAATCGGCCCTCGTCGACGTAGATGGCCGCATTGCGCGCCACCCGCGAGGGGTTCACGCAGTCGAAGGTGTCGGCGCCGTTCTCCACCGCCGTGAACATGTCCTCGGGCTCGCTGATGCCGAGCATGTGCCGCGGCTTGTGCTCGGGCAGTTCGTCACAGCACCACCGCACGATGGTGCCGAGATTGTGCTTCTCCAGCGCACCGCCGATGCCGTATCCGTCGAAACCCGTTCCGGCGGCGCCGCGCAACTCCTCCAGATCGCGACATGCCTTGCGCCGCAGGTCCTCGTACTGCGCACCCTGGATGACGCCGAACAGCGCCTGATAGGGCCGGTGCGCGCGGGCCGCGGTGAGCCGCTCGTGCTCATCCAGGCAGCGCTGCGCCCAGCGCCGGGTGCGCTCCAGTGATTCCTCCTGGTAGCCACGGGTATTCATGAGAGTGGTGAGTTCGTCGAAGGCGAACATGATGTCCGCGCCCAGCTGATGCTGGATGCCCATGGACACCTCGGGGGTGAAGCGGTGCTTCGACCCGTCCAGGTGGGAGCGGAAGGTGACGCCGTCATCGTCCACGTGGGCCAGCCGCTCCTTGCCCTTGGCGATCACGTCGTCGTTCTGCACGCCCACGGCCTCCATGGCGAGCACCTTCTTGAAGCCCACGCCCAGCGACATGACCTGGAAGCCGCCGCTGTCGGTGAAGGTCGGTCCCGGCCAGTTCATGAAGCTCGACAGCCCACCGGCCTCGTCCACGATGTCGGGACCCGGCTGTAGATACAGGTGGTAGGCGTTGGCCAGCAATGCCTGCGACCCCAGCTCCTTCATGGCCTCGGGCAGCACCGCCTTCACGGTCGCCTTGGTGCCCACCGGAATGAAGGCGGGCGTGGCGATATCGCCGTGCGGCGTGCTGATCACACCCGTGCGGCCGTGCCGACCGTCCAACCGGGTGCCGACCTTGAAAGCGAAGGATTCGGGGGAAGACACCCAGACATCCTCCCAGCTCCCCGCCGCGCACCCGAGACGGGTCAGCGGCCGCACCCACGTCAGCCCTCGCGGGGCCAGGTGAGGCGCAGGTCGTAACCGTGGGCGGCGACGGCGGACAGGAAATCGGCGGGCTCCACCAACTCCTCGATGTGATGGATACCCGCGGGGAACTCGGAGACGCGCTGGACGAGCAGGGCCGCCACCAGACCGGTGGCGCGGCTCTGCCGGTTGCCTATGAACCAGGCACCGGCGGAACCGGATTCGGCCACCACCGCGAAGCGGTCGGAGCCGAGGTGGACTCGGGTGAGGAGGCGTTCGACGGTGCGACCGCGCAGCAGTCGGGCCAGTGTGGGGCGGCGGGCAGCGGCCAGCACGGCGGTGACGGTGCGGGAGTCGAGGGCGAGGCCGGTGTCGGCGGTATCGAGGCCGAGGGTGCGGCGCAGGGTGTACTGGTCCGAGAAGTATGAGGACACGCATGGGCGCGGTGTCGGACATGACACCCCTTTCGCTAGAGCATTACTCTAGCGAGTAAAGCAGGGCGGGGCCGCGCGCGCCAGTGCGACAGCGGGCACGGAGCGTGGCACGCGGGCGGGCACAGCGCACAGGGCGAGCAGGCAGCGGGGCCCGGCCGACGCACGTCAGAACTTCGCCAGCGGTACCGCGTCCGCGTCCGGCTCGTCCGCACCGCCTTCGTCGGTGATGGCGGCGGCGAACTGGGCGTTGTAGAGCCGGTAGTACGCGCCACGGGCGGCGAGCAGGCGTTCGTGGGTGCCGATTTCGACGATGCGGCCCTGCTCCATGACCACGATCTGGTCCGCATCGCGGATGGTGGACAGGCGGTGCGCGATGACGAAGCTCGTGCGGTCCCGGCGCAGCGCCGCCATGGCCTGCTGCACCAGCAGTTCGGTGCGGGTGTCCACCGAGCTGGTGGCCTCGTCCAGGATGAGGATGGACGGTTTGGCCAGGAAGGCGCGGGCGATGGTGATGAGCTGCTTCTCACCCGCCGAGACGCCGGAGCCCTCCTCGTCGATGACCGTGTCGTAACCGTGCGGCAGCGCATGCACGAAACGGTCCACGTAGGCCGCCCGCGCCGCCTCCAGAATCTCCTCCTCGGACGCCTCCGGATTGCCGTAGGCGATGTTCTCCCGGATCGTGCCGCCGAACAGCCAGGTGTCCTGCAACACCATGCCGATGCGTTCGCGCAGGTGGTCGCGGGTGATGCGGGTGATGTCCACGCCGTCGATGGTGATCGCGCCCGCGTCCAGCTCGTAGAAGCGCATGAGCAGGTTCACCAGCGTGGTCTTGCCCGCACCGGTCGGGCCGACGATCGCGACCACGTGACCGGGTTCGGCGATCAGGGACAGCTCCTCGATGACGGGGGTGTCGGGCTCGTAGCGGAACGACACCTCCTCGAAGGCCACCCGGCCGCGGTCCACCGGCCGCGAATCCTCCACCTCGGGGTCGGGCACCTGCTCCTCGGCGTCCAGGATCTCGAAGATGCGCTCGGCCGACGCCACCCCCGACTGCAAGAGATTGATCATGGAGCCGATCTGGGTGAGCGGCTGGGTGAAACCGCGCGAGTACTGGATGAACGCCTGCACCTCGCCCAGCGACAGATTGCCCGAGGCCACGCGCAGACCGCCCACCACGGCAATGAGCACGTAGTTCAGGTTCCCCAGGAACATGATGGCGGGCATGATCAGGCCGGAGATGAACTGCGACCGGAACGCGGCGTGGTAGAGCTTGGCGTTGGTCTTGTCGAACTCCGCGCCCACCTCGCGGCCGCGGCCGAAGGCGGTGACGATCTCGTGGCCGGTGAAGGCCTCCTCGACCTGGGCGTTGACCTGGCCGGTGTACTTCCACTGGTCCACGAAGTGCGGTTTGGAGCGCTTGGCGATCTGGGCGGTCACGATGACCGCCAGCGGCACCGTCAGCAGCGCGATCAGCGCCAGCAGCGGCGAGATCCAGAACATCATGAACAGCACGCCGATCACCGTCAGCGTGGAGGTGACCAGCTGACTCATGGTCTGCTGCAACGTCTGTGACACATTGTCGACGTCATTGGTGACGCGCGAGAGCAGATCACCGCGCGGCAGCTGGTCGAAGTAGCGCAGCGGCAGCCGGTGGATCTTGGCCTCGATATCGCCGCGCAACCGCTTCACGGTGCGGTTGATGACGATATTGAGCAGGTACGACTGGAGCCAGCCGAACAGCGACGCGCCGATGAACAGCAGCAGCACCCCGGTGAGGACCATGCCGACGGCCGAGAAGTCCACGCCCACACCGGGAACCACGTCCATGCCGGAGAGCATGTCGGCGAAGGTGGTGTCGCCGCTGGCGCGCAGCTGCTCGACCACCTGCTCCTTGGACTGTCCGGCCGGAAGCTGTTTGCCCACCACACCGTCGAAGATGAGGTTGGTGGCCTTGCCCAGGATCTGCGGCCCCAGGGTGTTCAGCACCACCGAGACCACCGCGAGCACGAAAATGACCATGAGCGAGGCCCGTTCGGGCGCGAGCCGCCGCAGCAGCCGCTTCAGCGACGGACCGAACGATTTGGCTTTCGCGTCCGGAGCGCCCGGATTCGGTGCCCCCGGCCTCACTTCGCCGCCCTTCCCTGCGGGACACCCGCACCCGGTCGGCGCGACGAGAGGCTCCGCCCAGTATGTCTCATCGCGCCGCTCCTTCCTGCGGGACACCCGCACCCGGTCGGCACGACGAGAGGCTCCGCCCAGTGTGTCTCATCGCGCCTCCTCCGGGCTCAGCTGCGATTCCACGATCTCGCGGTATTCGGTGCAGTCGCGCAGCAGTCGGTCGTGGGTGCCGAGGCCGACGATCGCGCCGTCCTCCAGCACCACGATCTGGTCGGCCTCGCGCACGGTCGAAATCCGTTGCGCCACAGTGATCACCGCCGCATTCGCGGTCTCCGGCCGCAGCGCCTCGCGGACCCGGGCGTCGGTGGCCACGTCCAGGGCCGAGAAGCAGTCGTCGAACAGGTAGATGCGCGGTTTGCGCACCAGGGCGCGGGCGATGGCGAGGCGCTGGCGCTGGCCGCCCGACACCGTCGTACCGCCCTGTGCCACCGGAGTTTCCAGGCCCTGCGGCATATCCCGCACGAAGTCGGCCGCCTGCGCGATCTCCAGGGCGTGCCAGAGTTCGGCGTCGGTGGCGTCGGGCTTGCCGTAGCGCAGATTCGACGCGATCGTCCCGGAGAACAGGTACGCCTTCTGCGGCACCAGGCCGATCTGCGCGCGCAACTGGTCGAGGTCGATATGCCGCACATCGGTGCCGCCCACGTAGACCGCCCCGTCGGTGACGTCGACGAGCCGCGGAATCAGATTGATCAGCGTGGTCTTGCCGGAACCGGTCGAGCCCACCACCGCGGTGGTGGTGCCGGGATCCACCCGGAACCGGATGGCCCGCAGCACCGGCTTCTCCGCACCCGGGAACTTGAATTCGGCGAAGGCGAAATCCACCGAACCCGGATCGGATTCGAACGGCCGCGGCAGCGGCGGCGGCAGCACCGAGGATTCGGTGTCCAGCACCGCCCCGATGCGCTCGCCCGACACCGCGGCGCGCGGGGCCATCATGGCCAGGAAGGAGGCCATCATGACCGCCGTCAGGATCTGCATGATGTAGGACAGCATGGCGGTGAGCGAACCGATCTGCATGGTCCCGGCGTCCACATGGTGGCCGCCGAACCAGATCACGCCCACCGCGGTCACATTGGAGATCAGCATGACCAGCGGGAACATCAGCGCCATATAGCGGCCGACGTACAGCGCCTGTTCGGTCAGCTCGGAATTGGCGACGCCGAAGCGCCAGGTCTCCTGCCGCTCCCGCACGAAGGCCCGCACCACGCGGATACCGGTGATCTGCTCGCGCAGCACCCGGTTCACCGCGTCGATCCGCTCCTGCATGCGCCGGAAGCCGGGCACCATGCGGGTGATGATGAAGGCCATCGACAGCCCCAGCGCGGGCACCGCGATGAGCAGCAGCCAGGACAGGCCCAGATCCTCGCGCAGCGCCATGATGATGCCGCCCACGCACATGATCGGGGCCATCACCAGGATGGTGGCGCTCATCAGGATGAGCAGCTGCACCTGGTTCACGTCATTGGTGTTGCGGGTGATCAGCGAGGGCGCGCCGAACATGCCCACCTCGCGCGCGGAGAAGCTGCCGACGCGGTGCAGCAGGGCCGCGCGCATATCGCGTCCCGCGCCCATGGCGGCCTGCGCGCCCAGGTACACCGAGGATGCCTGCGCGACGATCTGCACACCGGTCACGGCCAGCATCCACAGGCCGGTGTTCCAGATGTAACCGATATCGCCCCGGGTGACGCCGTAGTCGATGATGTCGGCGTTGAGCCTGGGCAGGTAGAGCATGGCGAGGACCGAGATCAGCTGAAGCACAATGACCCCCGCCAGCTGTGACCGGTAGGGCGCCAGGAAGGTGCGGAGAAGTCTGATCAACATGATGTTCGCAGGCTACCCCCGATGCGGCGCACCCGTCCCCGGGAATTGTGGGGGCAGCGCGCCGCCGCCCAGAAAAGTGAAACGAAGCCTTCCGCAGGCGGGTCAGATATCCGGACGGTCCAGGTCGCGCCACTCGCCGTGCGGGCCCGTCTCCGGGTCGCGCCATTCCCCGTGCGGGGCGGTGTCCAGCGGGCGCGGACGCCGGGTCCAGGCATCGGGATCGCGTAGCAGTTCATCCAGGAAGGTCGGCAGCAGATCGTTGCCGATATCGGCGATGCTCACCCGCTCCAGCACCGAGCGGATGTTCACCCGCAGCGCGATCCACACCCGCTGCAACGGCTCGGCCACCCCGGGGTACACCACGTCCTCGGGCCGCTGCCCACGCACCGAGGCCAGCGGCCCCTCCACCGCGCGAATCACATCGGCCACGCTGATCTCGCGGGCGGGCCGGGCCAGCCGGTAGCCGCCCTCGGGACCGCGGCGGCTGGTGACCAGTCCGGCCTTGCGCAATTCGGCGACCACCGACTCCAGCACCTTCGGCGGGATCTCCTGGGCGGCCACGATCACGTCGGCCTTCACCGATTGCGATTGCGCCCGGGCGATTTCGACGAGTATTCGCACCGCGTAGTCGACTTTCGCGGTGATGTGCACAAGGGGCTCCTGAGTTCGGTACGGCGAAAGAAGAATTTAGCGCGCCGGGATCAGAACTCCGAGCGCCGCGTCCAGGAGTACGCGTTCGACCAGCTCCTCATCCACATCCGGCGCGATCTGCTGCGACAACAGCGCGGTTTTGACGACGTCCAGGGCCGCGCTGGCCCGCAGCAGCGCTTCGGGATCGGCATCCGGTCCGGCCAGCCACCGGCACAGCTTGCTGTGCATCTCGAGCATCTGCTCGTAGTTGTGGCCGATGGCATTGCCGACCGCGACGCCGTCGTTGACGAACATCCGGCCGATGGGGCGGTGATCGAGCATGGAGCGCAACTGGCGGGTGAGGATCTCGCGGACGGCGTCACGGCTGTATTCCCGCTCGTCGATCTCGGCGGCCATGGCGCGCATGTCCTCGAAGACCGGTTCGATCACGGCCAGCAGCAGATCCTGTTTCGAGGAGTAATGATAGTAGAGGGACGCCTTTGTGATTCCCACCTCATCGGCGACCTCCCGCAAGCTCGTCTGCTCGAAGCCCCTGGTGGAGAAGAGCCGAAGTGCCACATCCCTGATGACGTCTTTAGTGCCTCTACCTGCGGCGATATCTACAGCAGGTTCTCGTCCGGTCATGGGATGATCCTCTCACCACTAGTCTGTACTGCGAGTAGCGCCACCGGAATTGAGGTTGTTCCTCCGCTTAGGCGCTGGGTAGTCTACCTACCGCACGGTAGGCAGAAAACGTCAGTCTGGAGGCGGAGTGCGCACGCGGCACCCGCAGGGAGTGCTGTCTACGAGTAGCTCGACACCAGCACACGCACAGCCAATCGCCAGGAGACCCTCGTGTCCGTATACCTCTACCGCTGGGGAAGGTTCGCCTTCCGCAGAAAGTGGATAGTCATACCGGTGTGGTTGACCCTGCTGATACTGCTCGGCGGTATCGGCGGTGCGCTCTCCAAACCGTTCCAGGACCAGTTCACCATGCCCGGACTGCCGTCCGAGCGGGCCACCGAAATCCTCGACGAGCACTTCCCCGGCATGTCGGCCGCCTTCGACATGAATGTGGTCACCGGCACCTATGTGGTCGGCGCACCCGAGGGCGAGAAGCTCACCGATCCGCGGAACGCGGCGGCGCTGCAGGCGTTCGTGGACAAGCTGTCCGCCCTCGACATCGTCGACAAGAGCAAGCCCGTCGTCAATCCGATCACCGCCACCGAGGAGATCGGCAAACCCGCGGATATCAACTGCCTCACCGGCGATCGTGACAGTCCGGGCTTCACCGCCGTCTGCGCCAGCGCGCCGCTGAACGTACTCAGCGAGACCGTGCCGGACTCGGTGGCGACCGTCGAGGTCAAGTACTCGATTCCGAGTTTCGCCGATGTCACCCCCGCCGACCGGGAGAAGGCGCACGACGTCGCCGCGGATGCGCAGGCGGCCGGACTCGAGGTGTACCTGACCGGCAGCATCGCCCAGGAGCCGGAAACCGGCGGCGCGGCCGAGCTCATCGGTATCGCGGTGGCGCTGGTGGTGATGGCGGTGGCCTTCGGCGCCATCGTGGCGGCTTTCGTGCCGGTGCTGACGGCCCTCATCGGCCTGGGCTCCGCGATCTCGGTGATCCTGTTCGGCACCCACTGGCTCACCCTGCCGACCTTCACGCCGATCCTGGCGTCCATGATCGGCCTGGCGCTGTCCATCGACTACGCCATGTTCATCGTCTCGCGCTACAAGCACGAGCTGAGCGTGGCGGATTCGCCGGAGGAGGCCGCCGGCACCGCGGTCGGCACCGCCGGCTCCGCGGTTATCTTCGCGGGTCTGACGGTCGTCATCGCCCTGGCCGCGCTGAGTATCGTCGGCGTCGGATTCCTCACCTACATGGGTATCTTCGGCGCGGTCGCGGCGGCGTTCGCGGTGCTGGTGGCCGTCACCCTGCTGCCCGCGCTGCTGGGCGCGTTCGGCAAGTACCTGTTCAAGCCGAAGCTGCCGCTGGTCGCCAAGCACGATCCCGAGGACGACACCGCCGTCACCAACGGCATGCGGTTCGCCCGTCTGATCGCCAAGGCTCCGGTGCTGGCGTTGGCCGCCGGTGTGGTGGTGCTCGGCCTGCTGGCCGCACCCGCCGCGAATATGCAGCTGGGCCTGCCCGGCGGTGACTCGTACCCCGCGGGCAACCCGATGCGCGAGGCGTACGAGTTGCAGACCAAGGGCTTCGGCGAGGGCTCCAACGGCACCCTGATGGTGGCGGTGGATCTGACGAATGTGCCGCAGGACCAGCGCGAGGCCGCGGTCACCGACCTGCGTGAGCGGCTGGCGGGCTACGAGGGCATGGACTACCTGACCGCGACCATGCCGAGCGAGGACGGCAACGCGGCGCTGTTCACCGGTGTCCCCGATGCCGGACCCAACGATCAGACCACCAAGGATCTGGTCGAGCACGCCCGCGACGCCGAGCGGGAGTTCCACGACAAGTACGGCATGGAGTACGGCATCACCGGGACCACCGCCATCTACGCGGATGTGTCGGCGGCGCTGCTGAAGGCCGTCGTCCCGTACCTGTCGCTGGTGGCCGGGGCCGCGTTCCTGCTGCTGGTGCTGGTGTTCCGGTCCATCCTGGTGCCGCTGACCGCCGCGCTCGGCTTCCTGCTGTCCATGGCGGCCACCTTCGGCGCGACCGTGCTGATCTTCCAGGAGGGCGCGTTCGGGCTGTTCGAGGGCCATCCGCTGGTCAGCTTCCTGCCGATCATGCTGATCGGCCTGGTATTCGGCCTGGCCATGGATTACCAGGTGTTCCTGGTGACCCGCATGCGCGAGGAGTACGTGCACGGCAAGTCCTCCAAGCACGCCATGATCAGCGGCTACCACCACGGCGCCCGCGTCGTGACCTCGGCGGCCATCATCATGATCTCCGTCTTCGGCGCGTTCATGCTCCAGGAGAACGTGGTGGCCAAGTCCATGGGCTTCGCCCTGGCGGCGGGCGTCTTCTTCGACGCCTTCATCGTCCGCATGGTCGTGATCCCGGCGCTGCTGGTGCTCATGGGCCCCTACGCCTGGTGGATCCCGAAGTGGCTGGACCGCATCCTCCCCGATATCGACGTGGAGGGCGCGAAGCTCACCGCGATGCGGGAGAACAAGTCGCGGGACGACGCGGCCGCACTGGAGAAGGAAACAGCGGGCGTCTGACGCCACTCATCGACGACTCGCCCCTCATCCATCGGATGGGGGGCGAGTTGTTTTCGGGGGCAGTTGTTTTCGGGGACGGTGCATTCGGTCACCCGCGGGCGACGGTCGACCGCGCCCACGCCCGATGGCATTCCAGCGCCGCGAGGATCGCGAACAGCGCGGACAATCCGGCCGCGGTCAGGCGTAGGTACTGACCGAGCTGGAATTCCGTTGCCGCACGCTCGATTTCGGCCAGGGTATGGCTGGCGCGCTCGTCGAACAGCACTGAGGCCCGCGGCCACTGATACAGCACCGACAGCAGGAACTGGCCGCTGAGCAGGGCTGGCCGCGCTCGGTGCGCGCGGCCGCTCGCAACTGGTCGTGCTCGCGTATGAATCCGGGCTGGTCACCCCCGGATCGGGTGGGCGGTAGGCAATTCCGGATGGCGACGCCTATCAAGATCGGATACAGTCGACCCGTGCTCATCGAATTCATGCGCCTGCGCGTCGGCTGACTCGACGCACTCCGCAGCCCGTCGTGGCTGCCAGCGTGGCCGCGTACCCGCGTCGCCACGTTCGTGCCGTCGAGTAGCCGATTCCGCACTCGACAGGAATTCCTATGCGTAACTCTGCCTTTGGCATGCCCACCTTCGTCTTCGTCCACGGCTCGGGAACGAGCTCGTTCATGTGGACACCCATCCAACGGGAACTGGCGCTGCGGGGACAGCGCTGTCTCGCCGTCGACCTGCCGGGGCACGGGTTCGAGGCCCAGTTCCCGATCGCCTACCAGGCGCCGCAGCAGCTCGACCGGCTCGCCACCGAGCCGTCCGCACTCACCGCGGTCACCCTCGAGGACAATGCCGACGCGGTGCGAACCGTGGTCGAGCGGGTGCACGAGTACGGCCCGGTCGTACTCGTCGGCGCGAGCCTCGGCGGCACGAGTATCAGCGTCGTCGCCAACCAGGTACCGGATCTGCTGGACCGGATCGTGTACATCTCCGCGTGGGCCTGCACCACATTGGCGAATCCGATCGAGTACATGTCCGAACCCGAGTTCACCCGGAGCCTGCTACCCGGACTCGCCGACCTGAACGTCGGGGATGCGATGGAACTCGGCGTAGGACGCGCCAACTACCGCGGCGCCGACCGAGACCAACTCGCACGCCTGCACGCCGCACTGATGGCCGACCGCGGCGAACAGGAATTCCTCGCCTTCCTCAATGCCCTGCAACCCGACGAATCCCTGGCCGCGATGATGGGCGACGCCCGCCTGCACCCCGACCTCGGCGGGCAGGTCCGTCGGCAATACGTGCGGCTGACCCAGGACCGGTCCCTCCCCATCGACATGCAGGACCGGCTCATCGCGGAAGCGGACGCGGCGACGCCCGGGAATCACTTCGAGGTGGACACCCTCGATACCAGCCACGCGGGATTCGTGTACCACCCGGAAACGGTGGCGAAGCTGCTCATCCGGTGACGGGCGCGGCCAGCTCGCCATGAGCTGACCGTACCGCCCGATCACATCGTCGCTGCCCCAGCAAAAAGCCCCTCACCTGCGCGAGCAGGTGAGGGGCGGGAGCGGTGGCGGAGGGATTTGAACCCTCGGAGGGGGGTTACCCCTCACACGCTTTCGAGGCGTGCTCCTTAGGCCGCTCGGACACGCCACCGCTGGTGACTTTACCGGACGACCCCGCGGAAACCGAAATCGCCTCCTCAGGGGCGCTGGGCGTGGAAGAAGGTGTCGAGCAGTGCGGCGCAATCGGATTCGAGGACACCGCCGCGGACCTCGGGGCGATGATTGAGACGTCGGTCACGGACGACGTCCCACAGGGAGCCGACCGCACCGGTTTTGGGTTCCCAGGCACCGAAGACCAGGCGGCCGATGCGGGCTAGGGTGAGCGCGCCCGCGCACATGGTGC